>NZ_DJLC01000108.1:0-23204 GCF_002434875.1 Acinetobacter sp. UBA6526
ATCATTTGATTTGATACTTTCAGGCGAATGGCCTGCTGTTCAAAATGAAGATGTTGATTGCGGCATGTACCTGCATAAATATGATTTGAGCCAAGCATTTTACGTGTGCATTGGCAGGCATAAATCAATTGTGCTTGCTTGAGTTGTTCAAGCACTTCTTCGTAAATCTCTAAGCGATCTTTTTGAAAAATAATTTCGGCATCAGGTTCGAATTGAAATGCATCAATACAAGACAGAATATGCGTTTCACTATTTGGATAAATACGAGGGATGTCTGTATCTTCGATACGAACCAACCATTTACCATGATTGGCTTTAGCATCACAATAACTCGCGACGGCTGTTAGCAGCGAGCCAAAATGCAAAGGGCCGGTTGGCGATGGCGCAAACCGACCCACATATGAGCAGCGATTAAGCAAAGCATCGCTTTGACACTGCGCAAGAGCGAAACTGTGCTTCGCTTCATGGCTTAACACGCTTGTCAAAAATTATCCGTTGTTTTGCTTTTCTTTGATTTCAGCCAAAGTTTTGCAATCGATACATTGAGTTGCTGTTGGTCGAGCTTCTAAGCGACGCAAACCAATTTCGATACCACAGGTTTCGCAGAAACCATAATCACCGCTTTGAATTGTTTCAAGAGATTGTTCGATTTTACGAATAAGTTTGCGCTCACGATCACGTGTACGTAGCTCAATCGCAAACTCTTCTTCTTGAGTTGCTCGGTCATTGACATCAGGTAGTGCACTTGATTCATCTTGCATTGTATTCAATGTGCGATCAACTTCAGACATTAACTCAGCTTTCCATGCATTTAGGATTTGGCGGAAATGCTCAAGTTGTCCATCAGACATGTATTCTTCATTTTTTTTCGGCTGATAAGGTTCGATTCCAAACAAGCTAGCAGTTGTACCGCCTTCAGAAGCTTTTGGTTTGGTTTTGCGTACACGTTTTACAGTCGATTTTTGATCGTCGATCACTGCTGTCTGTTCGTCCAAGACTTGATTTTGGTTGTCATTCGCCATATAGGGCATTCCTCATCATACACGTACTATCTATACGCAAAAAATATGGTGATATGCAAGTGTTTTTATAGAAACCGAAGATGGTTTTTCCCATCAAGGGTCGACATCATATAGAGTTTTTGAGCAAGATGGTAGTCATTCCTGTCTAGATTTAGTGAGAAATCTAGGATGTGATTTGTAATCAAAAGTTTAGTCATAGCCTAAAACTTCAGAACTACTCATCCGCTGCGAATTTGACAGTCTATAGACTTGAGTTTCGATTTCACCATTGGATTTAAGTCGGATATAGCGATAACCAGGGTGTTCTTCGTCTAAAGCAAATTTGTCACTTTTTGGCTTAAACTGGATGCATGTCGAAGGTGTAGATAAGAATTCTACGCCTTGCCAAGTATTAATCGAATCCTGATGCACATGCCCACATACAATTGCTTTAACATTATTAAATGGCTCGATCGTCTCTAATAAATCAGAAGAATTTTTGAGTTTATGCTGATCAATCCAAGCTGATTGCATTGCAAATGGATGATGGTGACATGCAATAATCACATAACAATCTTTTAACTCAGTTAGTAATTGAGTGAGTTGCTGTAATTGAATGTCTGCAATTTTCCCATCGATACGTTCTGGTTGCGCGCTGTTTAATAAAATGATGCGCCAGTTACCTACTTCAACAACGGTCGGTTTGCTCGGTTCTGTTTCATGAAATGGAAAATAGGCTACATCGTCATGATTTCCCGGCGTATGAAAAAATGGAATTCCCAAGGTATTCATATGTTCGAGATAACGATGGTACGTCACAGGTGTTGGATTTTGTGCTAAATCACCAGTATGGACGATTAGGTCAATTTTAGAGTGCTGTTGGCGCATCAAGTCGATTACTGCACGGAAACTTTGCTCAGGTTGCATCCCGACAAATTCCAAATGCGGATACTCTAATAAGTGTGTATCGGTAATCTGTACCATCACAAAATCTTTTTGTGATAATGTTGAGACTTGAAAAGTCACAGTCTTACCCCCTTCAGATTTTTATCGTTGTTGTAAATGTTGAGCAAGCCACTGTAATGCCATGATCACAGGTGCATTTCTCAAACGCCCGTTTTTTAATAAGAGTGTTAACTCAGAATAATCAAATAAATGAAGTTGAATATTTTCGCCTTCATCTGGCATACCAAAGATTCCACCTGTTAAAGGTAGATCTACTTCTGCCACATAGAGATGAAAGAATTCTGAACATGCGCCAGCAGAAGGGTAGAAGCTAAATAAATGTTGTAATTCTTTTATTTCACAACCTGATTCTTCTAAACTTTCACGGCGAATACATGTTTCAGGAGATTCATCTCCATCAAGTACACCAGCAATCACTTCAAGTTGCCATGCTGATTCAACGTCATTTAACGCACCAATACGAAATTGCTCTATCAATGCAAAGCGCTGTTGTTGATCATCATATAATAAAACGCCAGCGGCTTCTGGACGATGTACAAGTTCACGTTGAATCAAAGGTGAATAATCCGAGCGATTAAATAATCGATGTCGAATATTCACTTTCTCAACTTGAATGAATCCTCGAAATAAAAACTCTCGAGATTCTATCGTAACGTCGGATGCTGAATAGCTGGCGTGGTCAAGAATGGTCATCTTCAATCAGGATGAGATTGTACATATCTCATCCTAACCGAGAATGATTCGCGGGAAAATCTTTTTTTAGTCGATTTACACTTTGTGGTACAGTTTTTGACCATGTTCCTGATAAGCGGTTTTCATGGCATTGAGACCTGCTTCAACATCTGTTTCTGCATCATTTGACTGCTTGGCATTGTGTTGATTTTGAGCATAATCTCGCACATTTTGTGTGATTTTCATCGAGCAGAATTTAGGTCCACACATTGAACAGAAATGCGCTGATTTATGTGCTTCTTTCGGAAGTGTTTCATCATGCATACTGCGTGCTGTATCAGGATCTAAGCTCAGATTGAACTGATCATCCCAGCGGAATTCAAAACGTGCTTTAGATAAAGCATTGTCACGAACTTGAGCACCCGGATGACCTTTGGCTAAGTCGGCTGCATGAGCTGCAATTTTATAAGTAATGATGCCATCTTTAACATCTTTCTTATTTGGTAAACCTAAGTGCTCTTTCGGCGTGACATAGCAAAGCATCGCTGTGCCATACCAGCCAATCATCGCAGCACCGATCGCAGAGGTAATATGGTCATAACCCGGAGCGATATCTGTAGTGAGTGGTCCAAGCGTATAGAACGGCGCTTCTTTACAGACTTCAAGTTGTAGATCCATATTTTCTTTGATCATATGCATTGGCACATGTCCCGGACCCTCGATCATCACTTGGACATCATGTTCCCAAGCACGATGTGTCAATTCGCCCAGCGTTTTAAGTTCACTAAATTGTGCTTCATCATTGGCATCTTGAACACAACCTGGGCGTAACCCATCGCCTAAGCTAAATGACACATCATAAGCTTTCATGATTTCACAAATTTCGTCGAAATGCGTGTAGAGGAAGTTTTCTTCATGATGCGCTAAGCACCATTGTGCCATGATTGAACCACCGCGAGACACGATGCCAGTGAGGCGATTCGCGGTCATTGGTACATAACGAAGTAAAACGCCAGCATGGATCGTAAAATAGTCTACGCCTTGCTCGGCTTGCTCAATCAACGTGTCTTTAAAGATTTCCCATGTGAGATCTTCAGCAACGCCATCGACTTTTTCTAAAGCTTGATAAATCGGAACCGTACCAATTGGAACTGGAGAGTTGCGGATAATCCATTCACGTGTTTCATGAATATTCTTGCCCGTCGATAAATCCATAATGGTGTCGGCGCCCCAACGGGTTGCCCATGTCATTTTAGAAACCTCTTCATCAATCGAAGAGCCAAGTGCTGAGTTACCAATATTGGCATTAATTTTGACCAAGAAATTGCGACCAATAATCATTGGTTCACATTCTGGATGGTTAATATTGGCAGGAATAATGGCACGACCCGCAGCAACTTCTTGACGGACAAATTCAGGCGTAATCTCTTTTAGATTTTGCGCACCGAAGTTTTGACCTTCATGTTGACGCATATCTACACCTTCAGATTGGCGCTGATTTTCACGAATCGCAATATATTCCATTTCAGGTGTGATGATACCTTGTTTGGCATAGTGCATTTGCGTGACATTCTTTCCAGCTTTGGCGCGGCGAGGATTTTGAATATGTGCAAAGCGAATGTCTGCGGTACGAATATCTTTTAAACGCGCTTGACCAAATTCAGAGCTTAAGCCTGTCAGTACATCGGTATCTTGACGTTCTTCGATCCATGTTTGGCGCACAGAAGGTAAGCCTTTATTAAGGTCGATTTCGATGCTTGGGTCAGTATAGACACCAGAGGTGTCATAGACCATCACAGGTGGATTATGTTCACCGCCTAAGCCTGTTGGTGTTTCAGTCAAACTAATTTCACGAAACGGAACTTGGATGTCAGGGCGAGAACCTTCAACATACACTTTGCGCGAAGCAGGTAATATACGGGTTAAATCTTTAGCGTCTTGCTCATGTTGAGCAGAAATATCAGCAGGGGAACGATTCGTTAATTGGTTCATGGCATGATCCTTATGTATGGCATTAACGAATCAAGCACGACCAAAAACAATGGCGGATTTATCTCTATGATAAATAAAGGCTAAGTTTTTTGTTGGGCTTGATTCCTACGCAGGTGTTAACCTGATCAGGTTCAACGGTACTCATCTTTAAATCCAGAGGTGTGACCTCAGTATTAAGACAATCTCAGCAGTTTGTTAACTGCGCTCCGTCAAGCAATGTCCAAAGCTTAGCAGATTTAAAAAAAAATGCTTGTTTAATTCTCGTCAAATTTGAATGCAAATCGCATCAACGTGACAGTCTTTTTGACGCTCCTTTTCCCAAGGTGAGGAAAGCTGCAATAACGATTTTAATTGCTCATATGGATTGGGTGTTTCATTGCTCTCACTTGTTGCTGAAGCCTCATGAATGTCTGAGTCACTGACAATTTGAAACTTCTCAGATCGCTGCTCTATTGGTGTCGCGATAAAATCCAAGAATTTTTGTGCAGTAGAAGCAAGGTTGGTGTCTGTGCGTTTTGCTAAGGCTTTAATTGAGGCTAAGGCGTCTGGATCAATCCATGTATTTGGAGCAAACTCATCCGAAACAGGGCTATTGTCTACTCCTAGAAAGATCAGGTAACGATACTCGTCTAGTAAACTTTGAGCATCTGTTTTGAATTTAGCGTTTGGATATTGTTTTAAGTAGTTTTCCCAAAACAATGCTCGATTCACTAATTCATTCCAAGAAATAGTTAATGCAGCATCGTTGTAGAGAATATCTTGGTTATCCTTTGCCATTTGTTTGACAAAGCGCTGTTGGTCTATAGGTAAAGCGGGAGCGAAAATATCAAGGATATATTGAGGCTGTCTTCGATATTCAAAAACACCTTCACCAATATATTGAAACTCAATATAGGCTTGACCTTGATGTTTGAGTAAATATTGATCTCTCTTTGCTAATTTTTTAAATATCTCCTGACTGCCCACTTGGATTGTTGATGTGCGACGGTCTGGATGATTATTTTCGTTATCTAAAATGCTATATGAGTACTCTGAAAGCGCATCCAAACTTTTCGCATCTGTATCCGCATCTAAGAAACGTTTGTACATTTTTGTTGAATCATCTAACCATTTTAATTGTTGTGTATTATCAGCTTGAGTCATGCATTTCTTTAATTGAGTATTGACCTGAGTGAGTGATTCAACGGTACTGCTACGGCCAATCTTTTCAATATTTTGGCTCAAACTTTGACATTCATGATTTGTTGATTTGCTTTTAACTGAAGGTTGCTTTTGTTGTTGCTCGTTTTCAATAGCATTTTGGGGTGTTTTCTGACATCCTGTGATGAAGACGGTGCATAACAAACATATGTTGAAAATACGCATCATAAAGTTCTTTATCTATTTCTATATTGTTGTGTTGACGTGATTATAATGACAAGTTTATAAACATGAAATCTAGTGATTGATTGTCATAAAACTTTCATCATTATTATGTTTTAATCACCAATCATTTTTCCATGTGTCTAGTGGAGGCATACTGTGAGTCCAAGTAATCCTGTGTTAAGTCACCATATTTCTTCACAATTTAATGAAGACTTACAAGCTGTGCATACTAAATTTATGACAATGGGGGGATTGGTTGAACAGCAGGTTGCCAATGCAATTCATTCTTTACTCGATACAGATGCAAATTTAGCAATTGATGTTCAATTTAAAGATAATACGGTCAATCAATATGAACGTGATATTGATGAGGGTTTGACTTTAATTTTGGCACGTCGTCATCCAGCAGCAATCGATTTGCGTATGGTCATTGCGATGAGCAAAGCCAATACCGATTTAGAGCGTATTGGCGATGAAGCTGCAAAAATTGCACGTATTGCACAAAACCTTTGTGAGGAAGGTGAGTCTCCTCGTGGTTATATGGAAACGCGTCATATTGGCAACCAAGTCCGTGTCATGATCCATGATGCATTAGATGCCTTTGCTCGTTTAGATGTGGATCAAGCGCTCAAAGTTGTTATGGCGGATGCTGATATTGACCGTGAATATCAATCTGCAACACGCACGTTGATGACCTATATGATTGAAGATCCTCGCCATATTTCGCGTGTGATGAATGTGATGTGGGTGTTGCGTGCACTTGAGCGTGTTGGTGATCATGCTCGCAATATCTCTGAACAAGTCATTTATATGGCGAAAGGGATGGATGTTCGTCATACCAGCATTGAAGAGATTGAGCAGAAAGTAAATCAAAAATAATTGGAATATGAAAATAATATCGAGCCGTAGATTATTCTGCGGCTTTTTTTGTTGGTAAATTTAAAATAAAAAAATCCCAGACTTCGGGGGAAAAGTCTGGGAGAGAAATATCATGCATTACGTGAGATATCGGTGTATCTCTTTGTCTTTCTGAATACAAATATAGATCGAGTTGATTTAGGTGTCATGTAGACAAGTGTGTATACTCTGTAATGCTTTATTACTAGTGTAAATATCACGTAAAAAGAGAGCTGAGAAACAGCTCTCTTTTTATCAATAAAATTAGACTAAGTGCTTATTTTTGCTCAGTCCAACCTTCTGCTTTCTCAATGCTTTCATCATTGTTGAAGAATTTCTCACGTTGCTCTTCAAGGAATTTTTTTGCATCAGGTTCAAATACATTTAAGCGTTTTTCATTGATGAGCGTGGTTTGGTGTTTTAACCATTCCTGCCAAGCCTGTTTCGAAACGGTCTCAAAAAGCTCTTGACCCTTTGCTCCTGGAAAAGGTGCAAAATCTAAGCCCTCTAATTCTTTTTGATACTTACGGCAAAATACTTGTCTAGTCATCATAAATCCTTAAGCGTATAGCTGTTCTAGGCGAGTGTGTGCACGAGCGATTGCAGCTTCAACTTGTTTAGGTGCAGTGCCACCGATGTGATCACGCGCATTCACAGAAGCTTCTAAGGTGAGTGCTTTATCGAACACATCTGCTGTAATGAGATCAGAGAACTGTTGAAGCTGTTCAAGTGTTAATTCAGATAAATCTTTCTCTTCGGCAACACCGAGCGCAACTGCTTTACCTACGATTTCATGTGCATCACGGAAAGCAACACCTTTCTTCACAAGATAGTCAGCAAGGTCTGTTGCTGTTGAGAAACCACGTAATGCAGCTTCACGCATAATTTCAATATTTGGTACTAATGCTGGCACCATGTCGGCAAATGCCATCAATGAACCACGTACAGTATCAATTGCATCGAATAGTGGCTCTTTGTCTTCTTGGTTGTCTTTGTTGTATGCCAAAGGCTGACCTTTCATGAGTGTCAGTAAGCTAATTAAATCACCAAAAACACGACCAGATTTACCACGTACTAACTCAGGAACGTCTGGGTTTTTCTTCTGTGGCATGATTGATGAGCCAGTACAGAAACGATCAGGAATGTTGATAAATTTGAACTGTGCTGAAGTCCATAAAATGAGCTCTTCAGACATACGTGATAAATGCATCATGATTAACGATGCAGCTGCATTAAATTCAATTGCAAAGTCACGATCAGAAACTGCATCTAATGAGTTTTCTGAAACAGCTTCAAAGCCTAAAAGTTCTGCGGTATAGGCACGATCAATCGGGTAGGTTGTGCCTGCTAAAGCTGCTGAGCCGAGAGGCATACGATTGACACGTTTGCGACAGTCTTGTAAGCGCTCAGTATCACGTACCAGCATTTCAAACCAAGCTAATAAGTGATGACCAAAAGTGACAGGCTGAGCTGTTTGTAAATGCGTAAAGCCAGGCATGATAGTATTGGTATTTTGGCTTGCTAAGCTGAGAAGGCCTTTTTGTAAACGTAGCAGCAAACCTAAAATGTCATCAATTTCATCACGTAGATATAAGCGAATATCTGTTGCAACTTGGTCATTGCGGCTACGGCCTGTGTGGAGTTTTTTACCTGTAATGCCAATACGTTGAGTTAGACGAGACTCAATGTTCATGTGCACGTCTTCTAGGTCAATGCGCCATTCAAAGTTACCCGCTTCAATTTCTGCTTTAATCGTCGTTAACCCTTGAATGATGTCATCACGTTCAGCTTCAGCAAGTACACCGACTTTAGCGAGCATCGTTGCATGTGCAATTGAACCAGCAATATCTTGTTTATAAAAACGTTGGTCAAATTGCACAGATGCTGTAAATTCTGCAACAAAAGCATCTGTTGCTTCAGAGAAGCGACCGCCCCACATACCAGAGGTTTGATTAGGGCTTGCTGAAGATGAGGATTGAGAAGATGTGGTCATGGCGGCTCAGTAAAATAAAAAAGAGTATAGCAAATCCAAACGCAGTTGCCGAAACTCGACGTAAGAAGTTATCGCAATCTCGTCAGATGAATTCATCAGGGTCTTATTTTTTTACGAAAATTGGCCAATGGCAACACTTATTAGAATTAATTGTTGCAAGTAACGTTTTAGCGATGGTTTTAGCGCTTGCAGAAGCACGCTCGTGGGAAGCGTTAGAATGGCTTCGATTTTTACAATTCATGTTTTTTATTAACTGGGTGATTTTATCTTTTTCTGCGCTTGTGGATTATTTCCAAGAATTTTTTGCCAAATTTAGCCAGAAAGTTGCATTAACACTTGGTTTTCTTTTACTTCAGATGATTGTGTTATTTACCACTTGTGCGGTGAATATTATTCAATTTTGGGCGACACGTTCGAGTCAGTTCTCTGAAGAAATTCTGTTTCATGGCGCGAGCTTGCATTTGGGATATGGAGTCTTGCTAGGTGCATTCTGTTTGCGCTATTTATATATGCGGGAACAATGGCTTAACCAGCAGTATAGTGAGCTGAATGCGCGTATTCAGGCAATGCAGGCCAGAATCCATCCACATTTTTTATTTAATAGTTTAAATAGTGTGGTGAGTTTGATCGCGATTGATCCTGATAAAGCCGAAAATATGCTAATCAATTTATCGCGGTTATTTAGAGCGAGTTTTCAAGAGCTGAAATTGGTGAGTTTGAATGAGGAAATGGATCTCTGTCAGCAGTATTTAAGTATAGAAAAAATGCGTTTGGGTGAGCGTTTAAATGTAGAATGGAACATACAAGCGACACCAATTGAATTAAAACGGGTGACGATTCCATTATTAACGTTGCAACCTTTGCTAGAGAATAGTATTTTTCATGGGGTGGAATCGGTTTTGCAGCCATCTACAATCAGCGTATTGGTTGAAATATTGCAAAATCAAGTCAGTATAGTCATTACTAACCCTTATTCTCACGATAAAATAAAATCGAGAAAAGGGAATGGTATTGCGATAGAAAATGTGGAACAACGCTTGAAAGCTTATTATGGGCGGTCGGTGAAGTTTCAGGTCTATGGGGGAGCGTCCTTATATACGACTGTGGTGAGTTACCACTATCGAGTAAAATAATAAGTCGAGTTAACCATAAAAAATATGGATGAAGTTAACGGTGACAAGGAGGAGAGGATGAAAGTTCTGATTGCTGATGATGAACCTCTCGCAGTAGAGCGTTTGTCACGTTTAGTGACCCAAATGGGGCATGAAGTGATTGCGACGGCGCATCATGGGCAGGATGTGTTAAATCATATTGAAAACGACTCGCCCGATGTCGTTTTATTAGATATTCAAATGCCAGGGATGAATGGTTTGGAATGTGCTGAACAACTCAGCCGTTTAAATCCGCGTCCAGCAATTATTTTTTGCACGGCATATGATCAACATGCATTGGAAGCATTTAAATTTCAAGCACAAGGATATTTGCTTAAACCTGTTGCACAACAAGACTTACAGCAGGTTTTTAATAATTTAACTCAATTAACACAAGCACAAATGACTGGTTTACAACAACAAGACGATATGTACGATACCAAAGCCCAACGCCATCAAATTGCTGCGAAAACTTATCGCGGGGTCGAACTCATTCCACTAGAAAATGTTTATTATTTTCTTGCTGATCAAAAATACGTTACGGTTCGCCATAAAAATGGCAGCGTATTAATTGATGAGACGTTAAAAGACTTAGAGCTTGAATTTTCGGATCGTTTTATTCGGATTCACCGTAATGCACTCGTTTCTTTAGATTATTTGGAAGGACTGGAGTTGGTTGCCGCGGGGCAATATCAAGTACGGTTACGAGAACTTGATGAGCGCTTGTCGGTGAGCCGTCGCCATTTGCCGAGTCTACGAGAGTGTATGCATCAGTTGTAATCAGGCAGTTTTCTGTAGGATAGCGCACACTTTGTGATTTTTTGCTTGCAATTTTAGATGAGCAAGTTAAGTTTGGAACAATTGCTTTGATCAATACTTAACTTAGATTTATGAAAACCCTAAAAATTGCAACTCGACAAAGCCCGCTTGCTCTTTGGCAGGCCGAGCATATTCGTTCTCGTTTAAATGCGCTTTATCCAGATTTAACGGTTGAATTGGTTAAGTTTGTGACGCAGGGTGACAAAATTCTTGATACGCCCTTAGCTAAAATTGGCGGCAAGGGTTTATTTGTAAAAGAGCTAGAGGCTGCTTTACTCGATGGGCGTGCTGATTTGGCTGTACATTCGATGAAAGATGTGCCGATGCACTTGCCTGAAGGTTTAAGTTTGGCAGTGATCTGCGAGCGTGAAGATCCCTTAGATGCTTTTGTATCAAACCAATATCAGCATTTTGATGAATTACCGCAAGGTGCCAAAGTTGGGACTTCAAGTTTGCGCCGTAAATGTCAGATTTTACAGCAACGTCCTGATTTAGAGATTATTGATCTGCGTGGGAATGTTGGCACACGTTTATCGAAACTAGATGATGGTCTGTATGATGCGATTATTTTAGCAAGTGCAGGTTTAAAGCGTCTAGGATTAGAAGATCGTATTCGTCACTGTTTAACACCAGTAGTAAGTTTACCTGCGGTCGGACAAGGTGCATTGGGTCTAGAATGCCGTACAAATGATGATGAATTATTAAAGCTTATCCAACCTTTACAACACGAAGAAACCTCGATTTGTGTGCGTGCTGAACGTGCATTCAATGCCTATTTAGAAGGCGGATGCCAAGTCCCAATCGCGGGTTATGCGACTTTGCAAAATAATCAGTTGAAAATCGAAGGGCGTGTGGGTAGTGTTGATGGTAAAACGCTACTGAAAGAACAGTTAGATGGCACAGCGGGAAATGCTGAACAACTGGGTGTTCAGCTCGCACAACGATTATTAGAGCAAGGTGCTGGCGAACTGCTCAAAGCGCTTTATTAATGTTATTTATCAATACTCGCCCACAAGATAGAGCCTCTACATTAACAGAGGCTCTTGTTGATGCGGGGTATCAGGTTGCAACATTACCATTGCTTGAGCTAAAGGCTGAGCCATTTTCTTTCGAATTGCAGCAGCTTTATCAGCAGCTTAGACAAACTCAAGTGATTGTTGTAGTAAGCCCTACTGCCGTTGAGGTTGGAATCCGATATCTACAACAAGCAAATATTGATTTGGCACAGTTAACACATATTCAGTGGATTGCTGTGGGGCAAGCAACCGCACAGGCATTGGCAAAATTTAAAATAGAAAGTTTTGTTCCTAAGGTAGAAAGTTCTGAAGGAATGCTGGATTTACCAATTTTAAAGCAACAAGATCACCTTAAACAGATTGCTTTTTGGCGTGGTTTGGGTGGACGACAATTCATGATGCAGCAATTACAGCAACAAGGAATTTCAGTTCTCAATTTTGTGCTTTATCGCCGTCAGTGTCCTGAATTAAGTGTTCTAAAATTTTCTACAATTTTAAAAAATATTGAATCTCATCAGCAGGTTGCTGTGTTGATTAGTAGTGAAGCCAGTTGGAACAATTGGCAACAATTAACCTCACAAAATCAAGTAGAAGCAGAGTGGATCTATTTGACGCTTGGTGAGCGACTGACACAGTTATTAACACATTCACAAGTATTGTTAAATCAAGCAAGTAACATTATTCAGCTTGAAAACTTATCTGCATCAGAGATTATTCACCGTATGCGTTGCTGGCAAGGAAAGGTATGAGAAAAATTGTTTATTTGATTCTATTACTAAGTTTATTGTGGTTAGCAAAACTTAGTTATGATGTCGCTCAATATTCTCAAACAACACCTGAATTACAACAGCAACTTGCCCAAACTGAGCAACGTTATTCCTTACTCAATGATCAATTTGTTGCTTTACAGCGCCAAATGCAGAGTGGACGCGCTGCAGAACCTGTTGAAAATAGTATTCCACCTCCGATGATGGTGGTGGGTGTTGCACCTGTTATTTTAATTAAGCAACATTTAGAGTTGGTTCAGTTTGCTATTGATCAACAACAGTTTATTTATGCGCTAGAGCATCTCAATCAATTACAACAACAAATTGTTCAATACAATGTAGCTCCTGCTCTACAACAAAGTTTAATGAAAGCGATAGAGCAAGATCGACTTGCCATTCAGCAATATGTTTTATCTCAAACGCAGCAACAGCAGCAGTTAGATAACTTATTGCGGCAATTAGATCAGCGTTTACAAGCTGAAATTGATAATCCAACCGTACAAAAAGTCAAAATTGAAAATCGCGCTTGGTGGAAGTGGTTTAGTTTTGAAAAAGTACAACGTGTCGCACCAGATTTAATTAATCGCTCAATTATTTTAAAAGAAGCACAGTTACGTTTATTGTTGGCGTCTCAAGCTTTACATCACAATCAGATGTCTGAATATCGAAAATCTATTTTAGAGGTTATGCAGATATTGGCGGATCTGCCTGATCGAGATAGTCAGCAAATGAAAATGAAATTGGAAAAAATTTCAAATTTGCCTACCGTACCTGCACCAAAACTTACAACACTTGGTTTGCTTGGATAAATAACGATGAAACATTTATTGCTGATCTATTTATTTGCAACATTGTTGATATTCGCAGCTTTTGCTGTACTGAGTTTTGGTTACGGAAATGGTTATGTTTATATCTATTGGCGAGATTGGCAATTTCAAAGTAGTGCTCTGGGACTGATTGCGCTCTTTATCTTGATTAGTTTATTAGTTCAATTAGGTTGGCTATTTGCTAAGCGTTACTTTGTAAGAGAGCAACGCAAAAAAGAGACTGTTTTAAATTTCAAAGAACTTCACCCTTATGAGCAATTGGGTATTGTTTGGCTACTAGATGCGGCTAAAGATCAACAAGTCTTTATTGAGCGCGTTTTTGCTCAGTCAGGCTTGCTGAGTAATATTATTGACGCACAGTTTGATTATAGAAATGGTGATTTTGATACGGCCTTACAAAGTCTCGATAAATCAGCACCGATGGCATTTGAATTGGCTGAATTGTTACGAATAGATATTTTTTTAGAACGGCTAGAAACTGAAAAAGCGCTGACGCATCTTGAATTTTTATCTCAGCATCAACTTTCGCCTTGGTTAACCGAGATTGAAAATGCATATCAACAGCGGATTACTGCATTATGGGGGAAATTAGCCTTACAAAAACCTTGGGTGTTTTTACAGACAACACAGTATGGTTTGTTAGATGCAGAGCATCGTGACCTGTGGTTGCAGCAACTATTAATTCAGTTTGAACAGGCTTCAGTGGATGATTTAGCATTGCTACAACAGCGTTATTTAGCATTGCAATCAGAGATTCAGCTTCGCCCATACAGCAGTAAAGTATTATGGCTAAAACTGTTGGCACGTATGCCTGAAATGGGGCTTCAGCATGCTGATCTGGCTTTACATTTATTACAAGAGCATTTTGACCCAGAAGTCTTTTATCTTTGGTTCCAGCAGCAGTTATTAAAACAAATTCCAGATTATGCCTATGTTGAACAACGCATTCTTCAGCTTGAACAAAAATATACCAGTGTTCCGATGCTAACATTTGCTAAATGGCATATTTATATGGCAACTGAGCGTAAATCTGAGGCAGAGCAGCTATTGGTTTTATATCCAGATAATATTCTAATGGGTTATCTGCGGATTAAATCAACCCTAGGTGATAATCCTGATTTAATCAGGCAGTTGAATTTAATCTTTGAAAATGATGTTAATTTTCTTAATTTTAAGATATGAGTGTAAATATGAAAGAGCTGTCTGTCTATCCTGTTGTTCATGAGCAAACTGTTGCTTGGGGTGATATGGATGCTTTTGGACATGTAAATAATGTACAGTATTATCGTTATATTGAAAGTGCTCGAATTGCTTATTTAATGGCTTTAAATATATTCGATCAAGATATATTGACAGTTGTGGCATCCAGTCAATGTAAATATCTGAGTCCTGTATTTTATCCCGATGTGCTACATATTGGTGCGAGAATTGAAGAGTTAAGAAATAGTGCATTTCGTATGCATTATGTTTTGTGGAGTAAAATGCAAAACCAAGTCGTTGCCACAGGCGAAGCAGTCCTTGTCTGTGTTTCTAAGCATGATTCGAAGAAAGTTAATATTCCTGATTTAATCCGAAACAAGATTATTCAACTCGAATCTAATGTTGGGCATCATCTAGTATCTCATTAATAATTATAAAGACTATTATGTCTATTTGGGTGTGTATATAGCGAAGGTTTATGCAGTTGTTATTGGTTGTGAATGAAAATCATAGCAACTGTATAAATTATCCAATAGGTAAAATATTTCACAAAAATTAAGATTTAATTAATCTTTATAATAACTAAGTGTTAAATTTTTTTATTATAGTTTTTAAGATGAATTAAATATTTTGACTCGAATATAGGATTTTTCTTAGCTTTATTGTAAATATAAGCTGATTTATCACGGTGTTGTGATTAAGTTGACTATTTTAATATTGATTATTTAATTGCATATAAATTAATATTGAATTGAATTTTTAATTCATTTTTTATTTTTGAGTGATATATCCTTTTTTGAGTTGGAGTGGTTCTAATGAAACCAGATATTAGTGATTTGTCTGTTGAAGATCTAAAACGTTTACAAGCAGAAGCAGAAGCTTTAATTGCGAGTAAAAAAGATCAGGCAATCGAAGATGCTTATAATCAAATTATCGCGATTGCTGAAAAAGTTGGCTTTAGCGTAGAAGAGTTATTGGAAGTTGGCGAGCAAAAGCGTAAGAAAACAACACGTAAAGCTGTAGAGCCACGCTATCGCAATAAAAATAATACTGAAGAAACTTGGACTGGTCGTGGTAAGCAACCACGTTGGTTAGTTGCAGAATTAGAAAAAGGTGCAAAACTTGAAGATTTCTTAATCTAATCAAGTTTGAAAGTCATCGTTTTGTCATACGATGATTTTATTCTTCAGTAAAAGCCAGGCTTAAAAAGCTTGGTTTTTTTATATGAGAGAATTGGCGATGTTGAAAAAGTATGCATAATGTCATTTACGGAGCGAGAGTCTCAACACGGATGATATTTTGCATGTTGGTAAGGGTGGAATGAAAAAAAAGACCAAGCAATGGAGATGGTGGCTTTTCGCCATTTTTGCATTTTTAATTTTTATTATTTTACAAATTCCAGCGACATGGTTAATTGCGAAATTTTCAAAAGATAATCAAATATTACATAATGTCAGCGGCAACATTTGGCAAGGGCAGGCTGATTGGCAGCGCGGTCAATTGCGTGGTTCTGTACATTGGAAAACACGTCCTTTAGATTTGCTGTTATTGCGCCTTGGTGCCAACCTCGATATTCATAGTGGTAATACTCAATTCAATGGGGTTTTGGGCTATGGTCTAGGCCAGAAAATTATGGTTAAGGATTTACAAGGTGAAATTTCACCAGAAACCTTAAAATACTTTGCTAATTGGCAATGGCCAGAAAATGCAATTCAGTTAAAAGATGTGCAGTTGAATTATCAAAAAGAAAAAGGATTCAGTTCAACTGAAGGGCAGCTAAATTGGGGCGGTGGTGCATTGACTTATACATTCGGTCAGCGCCAAGATCGTATGAATATGCCTTTTCTAGTTGCTGAAATGAAAGATGAAAACGGGCAGTTACAAATTGATGTTCGTGATCAACGTAGCCAAAAAATGGCAAATCTCAGTTTAGATGCTAGTTTAATGTTGGATGTGCAACTTACCCAGCGAATGCTTCTTAACATTCCATCCTATCAAGGTAAAGCGGGTCTAGACACTTATGTAGTCAGTTCACGCCAACCGTTATTACAGGGTGGTTTCTAATGAAAGTTATCACTCAAAAAATGCAACAAATACGCTTACAGAAATTAGATAAGTTAAGTGGTCTTGTTCTCGCATTATTGATTTTATGGTTATGTTGGAAGCTCGCATCATTATTTTGGTGGGTGATCGCACCACCACAGCCGATGCAATTTGATCGAGTGCAATTAGGTTCACAGCAAGCTCAAGTTCCAAATATTAGTTCTTTTGCTTTATTTAACGAACCTGCAACAACCTCCGCGGATGATAATGCCAACTTGGAGCTGCAAGGAGTGTTGCTTGGTTATCCAAGTTATTTGTCTTCGGCGGTAATTAAGTTAAATGATATTGCAGAGCGCTATCGTGTAGGCGAAACAGTTGGCTCGACGTCTTATCAGTTGGCTGAGGTCTATTGGGATCATGTGATCTTGAGACAAGGTAATGGCGCAACGCGTGAAGTGAAATTTAAAGGCTTAGATAAAGGGTTATACCAACCAATCGCGCCAGTATTAGGTGGTACGAATAATGCAGCAGCACCACCTTATTCTGCACCTCAGCAAGCTACGCAAAATACACCGCAATCTGCTTTAGGTCAGGCCATCCAACAAATGCAGGAAAACCGTGAACAATACTTAAAAAATATGGGTGTGAGCGGTGGTGGTGCAGATGGCTATGAAATATCAGATCGTACACCAATCAGTTTAAAAAACACTTTGGGTTTACGTTCAGGTGATCGTATTCTATCGATCAACGGTCAAACAGTAGGGCAAGGACTCAGTGACGTACAATTACTAGAGCAAGTGCGTCGTGAAGGACATGCCAAAATAGAAATAAAACGTGGTGATCAAGTGATGACCATACAACAAAGTTTTTAGTGATGGAACGTCACCACATAAGTTAGGAATAAGTGCAGGTTATGGCTTTATTGAATCATCAACGTCCACTTTGGGCATTACTTGCTGCAGCGCCTTTAGTTGCGACAATCAGTACCAATGTGCAAGCACAGACATGGAAGATTAATCTACGTGATGCGGATTTGACGGCATTTATTAATGAAGTGGCTGACATTACGGGTAAAAACTTTGCGGTTGATCCACGCGTACGCGGAAATGTCACGGTTATTTCAAACAAGCCTTTAAATAAAGATGAAGTTTATGATCTTTTTTTAGGGGTGTTAAATGTCAATGGTGTGGTGGCACTCCCTTCTGGAAATACGGTTAAGCTTGTTCCTGACAGCAATGCAAAAAATTCGGGGATTCCGTACGATGCACGCAGTCGAGCGGGTGGTGATCAAATTGTTACGCGTGTTATTTGGTTAGAGAATACCAATCCGAATGATTTGATTCCTGCGTTACGTCCTTTGATGCCACAATTTGCACATTTGGCTGCTGTGGCTGGGACTAATGCATTAATTGTTTCAGATCGTGCAACCAATATCTATCAGCTTGAAAGTATTGTGCGTAATCTAGACGGCACTGGTCAAAATGATATTGAAGCGATTACTTTGCAATCGAGTCAGGCTGAGGAAATTATTGGCTTATAGGAAACAATGAGCGCAACAGGTGCTTCAAAAGATTTTATTGGTTCTCGTGTACGTGTGATCGCGGATAACCGTACCAACCGTATTTTGATTAAAGGTGACCCAAACTCACGTAAACGTTTACGTCACATGATTGAAATGTTGGATGTTCCTTCGGCTGATCGTTTAGGTGGACTCAAGGTCTTCCGTTTAAAATATGCGAGTGCGAAAAATTTAGCTGAAATTTTACAAGGCCTAGTAACAGGACAGTCAGTTTCATCGTCATCATCAAATAGTGGTAATTCCTCTTCTAGTAACTCAATTAACAATCTGATTTCAAATAATCAAAACTCTAGTTCTTCAACAGGTTCATCATCTTCTATTTCAACACCGTCGATTAATCTAAATGGTGGTTCGAATAACAATCAAAATAGTGGTGTCACAAGCTTTAATGGTGGTGGAGTAAGTATTATTGCGGATAGCACTCAAAATGCTTTGGTAGTGAAGGCTGATCCTCAGTTAATGCGAGAAATAGAAGCGGCTATTCAACAGTTGGATATTCGTCGTCAACAAGTTTTGATTGAGGCTGCAATTATTGAAGTAGCTGGTGATGATGCGGATCAATTGGGGGTTCAATGGGCATTAGGTGATATTAGTAGTGGTGTAGGCCTTATTAATTTTACCAATGTCGGGTCAAGTTTATCTAAGTTAGCTGCGGGTTATCTAACTGGTGGTGCAGCAGGTTTAGGCTCAGCGGTTGGTGCAGGGTCATCCATTGCGTTAGGTGATTATAAGGAAGGCGCAGATGGTTCACGTAAATTGTATGGTGCACTCATTCAAGCGTTAAAAAGCAATACCAAGTCAAATCTGCTTTCTACGCCATCAATTGTGACGATGGATAATGAAGAAGCCTATATTGTTGTCGGTCAAAACGTTCCCTTTGTTACAGGCTCTGTGACGACGAATAGTACTGGTGTGAACCCTTATACGACTGTTGAACGTAAAGATGTGGGGGTAACTTTAAAAGTTGTTCCTCATATTGGTGAAGGTGGATCGGTTCGTTTAGAGGTTGAGCAAGAAGTTTCTGCGGTTCAAGAAAGCCGTGGGCAAGCAACAGATTTGGTGACCAGTAAGCGAGCAATTAAAACAGCAGTTCTAGCAGATCATGGGCAGACCGTTGTGCTCGGTGGTTTGATTTCTGATAATACGGTCCAATCTCGACAAGGTGTTCCAGTTCTTAGTGATATTCCTTACTTGGGGCGATTATTTAGAGCGGATAGCAAGACGAATGAGAAGCGCAATTTACTTGTCTTTATCCATCCAACCATTGTGGGTGATGCGGATGATGTTCGACGTATTTCTCAACAACGTTATAATCAACTTTATAGCTTGCAGTTGGCAATGGATAAAAATGGTAACTTTGCTAAATTACCAGAAAATGTAAATGATATTTATCGCCAGCAACCTGCGGCAGCGAATAGTTCTCCTTATCAGAAAGTTCCAACAGCAACTCAGCAAAATCAATCTGGCGCTGTTTCAACGCCTGTAGCGGAAGATCGACCTGTTGTACAGCAAAAATCAGTTGCACTTCCTGTAAAGGAAACTGAACGCAGTAAAAATACGGTGACAACAACAACGATTCGTCCTGCTTCTTCACAGTAGATGCACAGAAGACCTTATGCGACAATGTTACAATTGCAAGAAATTATATAAGGATATGCATCTATGACTTGGAAATTACAAGCCATTACAGGTGAATTTACGGGGCAAGAAATTAGTGTTGAACGTGATATGTTGGTTGGGCGCCATCAGGATGCTGATTTGCTGCTGCAATCGGCAGATATATCACGTCGACATGCTGCATTGTTGCTAAAAGATCAGCAACTTTGGGTTCAGGATCTAAATTCTTCTAATGGAACATTTATTAATGATCTAAAAATTGAGCAAGAAACAGAGTTGAATGATGGTGATATTGTTCAATTTGCAAGCTTTATGTTTTCTGTTCTTGCACCAGTAAGTATTGCTGATTTACCTGAAATTGAAGCTGAGCCTGTGTCATCTTCGGCACACGATCAAGGAATGCCTAGTATTGCAGAACGTGCTGCAGAAACCTCGATTACTCGAGATGGTATGCCACAACAAGTGACAATACCAAAACCAGCGCCAATTCCAGAGGGTGTGGATGTCAAAGTCACTGCGCCTGAGCAACACCCAGTTGTGATTGAAGAGCCAGTTTCTCGTGTTGAACAAGAAAAAGAACAGCAAAAAAATGCTTCTGTAGGGTTAATTTCAATTATTGTGTTGGTGATTTTAGCTGTGATTGCATGGTTGTTCTTTAAATAATCGATCTAAGCTTTTACAATCAAAGGCATGCTATTTGAGCGTGCCTTTTGTTTTTGAGTGAAAATATGTCTGTTGCACAGTTACAATATCGCGATCTTATTTTATTTGATTTGGATGGAACTCTAGTTGATTCAGCTGCTGATTTATATCGATCAATGAATCTCAGCTTGGAGCAACTAGAATGGCCTTTGGTGACTGAATTACAAGTTCGAGAGTGGGTTGGTAAAGGCGCAGCAAAATTATGCGAAACAGTGCTTGAGCATTTATTTGGTCAAGTTGATGCACAAAAGCAAAAAAAATTACTCGATACTTTCTTGGATGTTTATGCACGTGAGCTATGTGTAAATACCACAATTTATGATGGTGTCTTAGCTTTCTTGGAGTACTGTCAAAGCCATAATATTTTAATGGCATGTGTGACTAACAAACCTGAGCACTTGGCTGAGGGGATCTTAGAAAGCTTAAAGCTCTCTTCTTTTTTTGAAATGGTGGTTGGTGGTGATACTTTGCCAGAGCGGAAACCACATCCGTTGCCTTTATTACATTGTATGCAGCAGCAAAATGTTGATAAGGCAGGCACATTAATGGTGGGTGATTCCAGTAATGACGTGGAAGCAGCTAGACGTGCAGGTATTGATTGTATTGTGGTTAGCTATGGCTATAATCATGGTGAAAACATCTATGACTGTCAGCCACAACAAGTTGTTGATAGTTTATTTGAATTGGTTGAAGAAGATCAAATAAGGAGAAAGGC
Organism: Acinetobacter sp. UBA6526; assembly: GCF_002434875.1. Lineage (NCBI taxonomy): Bacteria > Pseudomonadati > Pseudomonadota > Gammaproteobacteria > Moraxellales > Moraxellaceae > Acinetobacter > Acinetobacter sp. UBA6526. The sequence goes on from NZ_DJLC01000108.1 coordinate 21,323, forward strand.
ATGAGCTTGGTTATGGTTTTTCGATGGCGAAATTAAAGCAAGATCGAATGAAAACGCAAAGAAACTTAACCATAGAGAATATTCATGACTTCACAAGCACAATTCGAACAGCTGAAATCAGCTGGATTCAATACGATTCCTGTTTATCGCCAGCGTTTGGCTGATACAGAAACACCGCTTTCAGTATTTGCCCGTTTTAAAGAACAGAAACAAGCCTATTTATTTGAATCTGTAGAGGGTGGTGAAAACTGGGCGCGTTACTCCATGATCGGTTTGGGTGAGTCGACCGTTTTTTCATGTAATGCTGGAGTTTTAACGATTCAGCAGGCAGATGGCACAGTAACAGAGCAGCCGTGTGCTGACCCATTTCAGTATATTCGTGAATTTCAAAGCCAGTTTAAAGTACCAACTCAAAAAGAAATTCCCGATTTACCGAGTTTTACTGGTGGTTTGGTAGGGTATTTGGGCTATGACGCTGTTCGTTATATTGAACCAAAACTCAAAAATGTTCCAACTGCTGATCCCGTGACACTCCCAGATTTGTGGTTAATGTTGTCTCAAACAGTCATCGTATTTGATAATTTAAAAGATACCTTGTTTTTAATTCATCATGCAGATGCTAAACAGCCAAATGCGTATGATCAAGCTCAGACTAAATTAGATCAACTTGAGCAATTGCTCGCAATCCCAGTGAGTTTGCAAGCTAAACCACATACCAAGCCGAACTTTGAGTCAATCACAGGGCACGAGAAGTTTCTTCAGACTGTGGAAAGGGTAAAAGAATATATTCGTGCTGGTGATGTCATGCAGGTGGTGCCTGGGCAACGTATGGTGTCTGATTTTGATGGTGAAGCGCTACAAGTATATCGTGCACTCCGCCATTTAAATCCATCGCCATATTTATTCTTGGTGCAAGGGCAAACCCTGACAGACCAAAAGCCATTTCATATTGTGGGTTCATCGCCAGAAATTTTATCTCGTATGGAAAATGGTATTGCAACCGTTCGTCCTTTGGCGGGAACGCGGCCTCGTGGTAAAACCAAGGAAGAAGACTTAGCTTTAGAACAGGACTTGCTGGCAGATGAAAAAGAAATTGCTGAACATCTTATGTTGATCGATCTTGGTCGTAATGACGTTGGGCGTGTTTCAAAGATTGGTAAAGTTCAAGTCACAGATCGAATGGTCATAGAACGTTATTCGCATGTCATGCATATTGTGTCGAATGTGCAAGGTGAAGTTCGAGATGATGTTGATGCTTTAGATGTATTTAAAGCAACATTCCCCGCAGGAACACTGTCTGGCGCTCCAAAAATTCGTGCAATGGAGATTATTGACGAAGTTGAGCCGGTAAAACGCGGTGTTTTTGGTGGCGCAGTTGGATATTTGGGTTGGCACGGTGAAATGGATATGTCGATTGCAATTCGAACCTGTGTCATTCGTGAAAATAAAGTCTATGTGCAAGCTGGCGCGGGACTAGTTGCTGACTCAAATCCTGAATCAGAGTGGAATGAGACCCAAATAAAAGCTCGTGCAGTGATCAAAGCGGTTGAATTATCGTCAAACGGGTTGATTTTATGAGTTTTTAAGGTTTTTTTTGAAAAAACCACTTGCATCGATTCAGAGTTTTGCTAAACTGCACACCGTTCCGATACGAAACGTACGAAATGCTAAGAAAGAGCCGGCATAGCTCAGTTGGTAGAGCAACTGACTTGTAATCAGTAGGTCCACAGTTCGAATCCGTGTGCCGGCACCATCTTAAAGTGTAGTGTGTGAATAGTAGAGGAAAGCGCTGAAATAAGTGCGACGTGGTGGGATTCCCGAGCGGCCAAAGGGGGCAGACTGTAACTCTGTTGCGAAAGCTTCGAAGGTTCGAATCCTTCCC
>NZ_DJLC01000056.1:0-11432 GCF_002434875.1 Acinetobacter sp. UBA6526
GGTGCGCCCGATTGAGACCGAAGCTGTACCTGCTAAGCATCCTGTACATTTGATTCTTGCCTTACCTCGTCCCAAAGTGTTGCGTCGAATGATGATGGATGCAGTGACTTTAGGGGTAGAGCGCATTAGTTTGATTCATAGTTATCGCGTAGATAAAAGCTATTGGCAGACGCCTTTTATACAGCAATTGGATGATTATGTAACTTTGGGCTTAGAGCAGGCGGGAGACACCATTGCGCCAGAGATACAATTGTACAAACGCTTTAAACCTTTTGTAGAAGATGTTTTGGCAACTTTAATCACAGAGCAGCAGCCAGCTTATGTGGCACACCCCTATGCTGAGCATGTGATGCCTTATGCAATACAACATCCGTGTATTGTGGTGGTTGGGCCAGAAGGCGGATTCATTCCTTATGAAATTGAATTGCTCAAAAAAAATGGTTGCCAAGCTGTGAGCTTAGGCAACCGAATTTTGCGAACTGAAACTGCTGTTTCGTCTATTTTAGGAAGGCTGTTTATCTGAGTTTTGTGTATCAAAAGGCAATTGGGCATTGCTCTGCTGTACTTTAAGCTCTTGAATTGGATATGGAATATTAATTCCTTGAGCATTAAAGGCTTGTTTTACTTGAGCTTGGATTGAACTGGTCGATGATAAAATATCGGTTTCAGTGGTATTAATCCACCAACGAACCGTTAAATTGACAGAGAAATCGGCTAAAGCAGTAACATTGACTGAGAATGTCGGTTGACTGAGCACATTACGGTCATTATTCAAGATATCCAAGACAATTTGCTTGGCTTTTTGTTCATCGTCATCGTAACCAATACCAACAATAAACTCACAGCGACGTTGCTGATAAGCGGTATTGACGGTTACAGGACTAGTATAGACCGTTGCATTCGGAATCACGATACGACGACCATCATAAGAGCGTAAAAAAGTCGCTCGAATCTGAATATCTTCGACCACACCTTCCATGCCATTTACGATGATTGCATCACCGATACGGAATGGTTCGCCAAGTAAAATCAGTACACCCGACAGTAAATTTTGGAAAATATCTTTAAATGCGAAACCAATGGCAACAGAACCAATTCCTAGAGCACCGATGAGTTGGCTCGGTGTAAATCCTGGAATCGCAATCACCAATGCGATTAGGAAGCCAAAGAATAAGATAAATGTTCCACCGACACGGTGTAGAACTAAAACCAAATTCTGTCTTGCATAAGAGCGATTGGTTAATGTTTTATTCACAAAAAATTTAAATAATTTAGTGAGTAACCAGAAAATGATAAAAACAACAATCGCAATACAGATATAGGGAACACGTTCCCAAAAGCTGTCGATGATTTTATCAATCGTTGTATAGGCATCGTGATATTTCTCAGTATGTGCAAGTACCGTCTGTGTGGTTTTCGCGCTTGCCTGATGCAATAGTTCGCCTGTATCTTTCGCGACATTTGTCAATGTTGTTTGTTCGTTAGCCACTAGAAATCTCTATTTCGCAAAGAAAGGAGTAATAAGGTGTTGCATGATAATGAAATTATTGTAAACACGCTTGGCAAATTCAGTAATCAATTGATTTCATTAATGCTACAAACGCATAAAAATTACTCACAATCAAAAATACTCCGTTGTGTTTTGAATAATCTGTGTTGGTGCATCCCAAATATCGGGACTAGCGAAGTAATACATAAAGACAGACATACTAAATAGTATGAAAATACTCAGAATAATCATGATCCAAGCCAATAATTTTTCCCATGCTTTCGATGGACGTACATCTCCATAGTCATTGTGATACGGTGTGCCTGGCGCAAGTAATACATATAAAGTGAAAAAGAGTTGTATTAATGGCACAAGTAATAGTAGGCATAACCAACCTGTTTTATTGAGATCATGTAAGCGTCGAATCAAGAAAACAATTTGAAAATAAAATCCTGCAAACCACAGCGCAATAATGGCAAATGTTGCAATACCTGAAAATGCTGAGAACATCGGTTCGTTCATATTGACATTGTTTATGCTGACATTGCCTGCGATTGACACCAATAGCACGAACATGAGCATGAATCCGATACTGATAAGACCATGCCAACCTAAGTAGCTAAGTCGATTAAAACGTCCTCTCGATGAGAGCGGATGATCTTTGCTGGGTTGCGTCTGCGGTGCAATTGTAAAATCTGACATAGATGGATTCCTATTTTTCTGCTTATTAAATCTTTTAAAGAGTTTACATTGATCAAAATAATCACTTATTTTAAAAACAAAAAGCATAGACAAGCAGTTAAATTTTAAATTATTTTGAGTAAAATTTTGAAAATATGCGAATCGTAAAATTGCAACAGTTCTACGACCAAAGCCGCATTGTTTGCTCTTGTTGTTGGTGACCATACTGCAAGAGACAACAAAAAATACCGATGCATTAGATGGTATATCTACGGTATGAGATAAAAAACCAAGGAAGTGAACTATGAAAGAAATCTACCCAGTGCCTGACAAATTCAAAGAAACAGCAAGAATCTCTGAAGCAGACTATTTCAATCGTTATCAGTATTCAATTGAACAGCCTGAAGCATTTTGGGCAGAAGAAGCGAAAAAGATTGATTGGATCAAACCTTTTACGCAAGTCAAAAACACCAGTTTTCATCCAGATAATTTTAAGATCGAATGGTTTGCAGATGGCGAACTGAATGTTTCTGCTAACTGTTTAGACCGTCATCTTAAAGATAATCCACTCAAACCAGCAATTATTTGGGAAGGTGATCATCCATCACGTCATAAAATTATTTCATTTGCAGAATTGCATGATGAAGTGTGTCGTTTTGCCAATGTCCTGAAAAAGCAAGGGATCAGTAAAGGCGATCGCGTAGTTTTATATATGCCAATGGTGCCTGAAGCAGCAATTGCCATGTTGGCATGTGCGCGTATCGGCGCAGTACATTGTGTGGTGTTCGGTGGCTTCTCACCAGACTCATTGGCCAGTCGTATTGAAGATAGCCAAGCAAAATTAGTCATTACCGCTGATGCAGGGATGCGTGGCGGAAAAATTATTCCGCTCAAAGAAAATGTAGATGCTGCATTGGAAATTGATGGTACAAGTAGTGTTCAGAATGTCATTGTGGTGCACCGTACAGGAAATTCAGTTGCGTTTAATCCGGAGCGAGATGTTTGGTATCACCTTGCCATTATGGAGGTAGATGAGCACTGCCCACCAGAGCCAATGAAAGCAGAAGATCCGTTATTCATTCTGTATACATCAGGTTCAACAGGTAAACCGAAAGGCGTGCTCCATACCACAGGCGGCTATCTAGTATATGTCAACACAACATTCAGAGAGGTCTTTGATCTTCGTGAAGATGATGTGTATTGGTGTACTGCGGATGTGGGTTGGATTACAGGACATAGTTATTTACTTTATGGCCCACTGAGTAATGCAACGACGACGGTGATGTTTGAAGGGATTCCACAATATCCAAATTGGGCGCGTATTGGTCATGTGTGTGATAAGCACAACATTACTATTCTCTATACTGCTCCAACCGCAATTCGCGCCATGATGCGTGAAGGTGATGCTTATGTGCGTGAAAGTGATCGCAGTAGCTTACGTCTACTGGGTTCGGTTGGTGAACCGATTAACCCTGAAGCATGGAATTGGTATCACGAGGTGGTTGGTGAAGGTCGTTGCCCAATTGTGGATACTTGGTGGCAAACAGAAACGGGTGGTATCTTAATTTCACCGCTGCCGGGTGCAACCGCCTTAAAACCGGGTTCAGCAACACGTCCATTCTTCGGTGTTCAGCCAGCCTTGGTCGATGGTGAAGGCAATGAGTTGGAAGGCGCAACCGAAGGGAATCTGGTGATTAAAGATTCATGGCCGGGTCAGATGCGAACCATTTGGGGTGATCCTCAACGTTTTATCGAAGCATATTTCTCGACCTTTAAAGGTTGCTATTTCACGGGTGATGGCGCACGTCGAGATGAAGATAATTACTACTGGATCACAGGACGTGTTGATGATGTGTTGAATGTTTCTGGTCATCGTCTAGGAACTGCCGAGATTGAAAGTGCGTTGGTGGCACATGAGGCAGTCGCTGAGGCTGCGGTGGTTGGGATGCCGCATGATATTAAAGGTCAGGGTATTTGTACCTTTGTGACTTTACAAGCTGATGTGGCAGAATCTGAAGAGCTACGCAAAGAGTTAGTGAATTGGGTGCGTAAAGTTCTTGGACCCGTGGCAACCCCAGACGCATTGCATTGGGCGCCTGCATTACCGAAAACCCGTTCAGGTAAAATCATGCGCCGTATTTTAAGAAAGATTGCGGCAAATGAATTGGATAGCTTAGGTGATACCTCAACATTAGCTGAACCAGCTGTGGTCGAGCATTTGATTGCGACGGTTTATCCAAACAGATAATCGTTTTTTACTAAAAGAGCGTTCTGTAGAACGCTCTTTTTTTATATGGTTTATTTATGTGAGGCTAAAAAATCTGCCGTGTTTTGTACAGTGGCGAAGAAGCCTAGTGCTGATAAAAAAGCAGTTTGTACATCTGCTGCTTTGACTATTTTGCCCTCATGTTCTAAATCGCGAGTTGCAGTCGCATCTGCAATCACAATCGGCTGATAGCCAAGCTCTTGTGCCGCTCGTGTTCCTGCATCGACGCACATATGTGTCATCATGCCTGCAATCACTAATTGCTCAACTTGATGCTGTTCAAGGATGGCTTGAAGTTTGGTTTCTAGAAAGCTATTTGGAAAATGTTTTTCAACAATCAGAGAATCATCAGTGATTTTAAGTTGTGGGTGTAATTCAACACCAACAGTATTCTCCTGAAAGAAACTGGCCGAGGCTGGACTAATGTGCTGGATATAAATGATTGGTAAATTGTTTCGAATAAAATAGTCTTCTAGTTGATTGGTATTTTGCAAGGCAAGTTCAGGATTGACCAACTCCATTTTGCCATTTTTAAAATAATCATTCTGTACATCAATAATTAGTAAGGCCTGTTTCATCATATTTAGCTCTAAGGTTAAGATAAAACAAGCGTAGGGTGAAACTGAGAAATGGGCTATATTCTGATGAAAGCATTATTGCTAGTTTTCTTTCGTAATGAAAAATGAATATTGAACTTGATTCCATCGACTTAAAAATTCTTGAATTATTGAGACAAGATTCTCGTCTGAGTCATAAAGAAATTGGACAATTCGTGCATCGTACAGGACAGGCAGTGGGGGCACGTATTGCTCAGTTGATGGATGCAGGTATTATCAAAAACTACACTGTGGCGATAAAGTATGAGCATAAACAGTTCATCCAACTTTTTATGAATGATCAGCAAGCTTTTATCGAGGTTGAGCGTTTAGTCAAACAATATGAGCAAGTGGATGAATGTTTTAAAGTTCTCGGCAATGCTTGTTATATGATCGTCAGCCACTTTGATCCGCCACAATTAAATGAATTCATTGAGCAGCTGTCGCAGTGGTGCCGTTATTCGGTTGAAACCGTCATGCGAGAAATTGAGACCCGTTAAAATAAAAAAGCCCCAAGCCGAGCCTTGGGGGAGTATCTGCTATTAGTTTTGTTTTTCTTCTTATTTAACGCTGAAAACTACGCTGATTTTGCTGAGAGATGATGCTCCTGTTGTTGTTCAAGTTGACGGACTAGCGGTAAAACTTTTTCTCCAAAATATTCAACTTCCTCAATGAAATGAAGAAAGCCAGAAAGAACTAGATCTACCCCCACATTTTTTAAAGCAAGAATGCGTTCTGCAATTTGATTTGGTGTACCAATCAGATTAGTTTTAAAGCCATCGTTATATTGCACCAAATCATCGAAGGTCGATTTTGCCCAATTCCCTTCACCTTCTGGAGCCGCTGCACCTGCTTCACGAGTTGCATCACCGAAGGCATTCACCGCTTCGACATTGGCTTGCGCAATGATCTCATTCAGTACGGCTTTAGCTTCTTCTTCTGTATCACGGGCGATAATGAAAGCATTAACCCCGATCTTGACTTGCCTGTTGGCCAACTTGGCTTTGCTGCGGACATCATCGACTTGCTTTTTGATTTCTTCGACACTATTGCCATTGGTAAAATACCAGTCGGATACACGTGCTGCCATATCACGAGCGGCGCGAGAACTACCACCTTGAAACACTTCGATGGACGGTTTTTGCAATGGTTTTGGTTTAAGCGTGTAATTTTGAAATTGGTAATATTTACCATCAAAGCTGTAATGGTCAGTCGTCCAAATCCCTTTGAGAGTACGAATAAATTCTTCCGAGCGAACATAGCGTTCGTCATGCTCAGGCCAAGGTTCGCCAATCGCATCAAATTCACCACGGAACCAACCACTGACAACATTAATTGCAATGCGCCCTTGAGTAAGATAGTCAATGGTCGCCAATTGCTTAGCAGCTAATGCGGGCTTCCAAGGGCCGGGCAGGATCGCTGCAATTACTTTGAGTTTTTCAGTCTTTGCTAATAAAGCATGACTAAAACTCACGGATTCATGTTGGTTCTCTGCACCATAGCCAGCGGTAAAACGAATTTGAGTGAGAGCATATTCAAAGCCGCTTTGTTCCGCTGCTTGCGCTAAGCGCACATTATAGTCATAGCTCCAGTCAGTACGTTGTTCAATATTGCTGACAACGAGACCGCCACTCACATTGGGAACCCAGTAGGCAAATTTAATTGCGGATGCTGTTGTTGTCATTGTTGTATCCTCCATTAAATCGGTTTATGCAACGTGAGTTAGATTTTTAGTTGATTTGGAATGTAATCGAGATTCCGCTGCATCCAAATCTGGAACTGCTGCGGATGGAAGCACCTCGGCCTGTTCAATCTGTTTGTTGATCCCAAGATTTTGATTTGCTTGTTCAGTTTTGGTTTTAATGGCAGCAGCACGCTGACCTTTGGCTGGTGCCCATTCTAAGATTGGTAAAGCACGTGCAACAGCGAGCGTCACGCGATCAGATAATTGCTCGCTTTTTACCGTATATTCAGGGGTGAAGTCGCGGTCTGTGGCATAAACGCCAATGGGTAAGGTTTGTGCTTGAAAGAAACTAAATAGTGGGCGTAATTGGTGTTCTAAGACCAATGCATGGCGGTCACTGCCACCTGAGGCTGCAAGTAAAACGGGCACATCAACCAAAGCAGTTTGTTCTACAAAATCAAAAAAATGCTTGAATAAACCTGTAAACGAAGCACGATAAACAGGGGTGCCGACAATCAGTGCATCAGCTGCTTCTACCGCTGCGAGGTCATCTTGAACACGTTGTGGCAATTGATTACGATAAATTGCTCCACCAAGCAAAGGCCCAATTTCACTGAGTTTCACAAAATGTACTTGAATGTTGATGGCTTCTGCCAGTTCATTGAGAATGGCTTGAACTAAACTTTCTGTTTTTGATGGGCTATTTAAACCACCAGATACCGCAACAATATTTAGTGGAGTTGATAAAGTATTACGATTGGACATAGTCATAGCCTAAAAGATCATTACGAATTACTATTTATTTATCTATAGCTCGACTGTAGCTGTAAAATAAGGAAAAGCTGCAAGCTTATCTGTTTTCTAGATATATCTGTTCTAAGTATTACGAGAAAAATTAAATGAATTTAATACTCTGTTTCTTCTCATTATTTCTGTATAGTGTTTATTGATTAGTTGCTGTTATGTGACTTATATCAATATTTGTATTGTTTTGCATTTATGCTGGAATACACAACTCTTGATGCTTGACCAACAGTTTATTTAAAAATACGCTAAGATAGAGTAGATTTGAATAAACTCCGTACAGTGACGTACTTGAAGACTGCATAAAGCGCTTATGAATATTTTAATTGTAGATGACCATCCTTTATTTAGACATGCTTTGATTCAAGCGGTTCGTTATAGCATTCCTCAGGCTCAAATTCAGGAAACTGCGGATGTTGATGAATTCTATGAACGATTAGAGCATGGTGCAGAACCAGACTTAGTGCTGTTGGATTTAAATCTTCCAGGTGCTTCTGGATTTTCAGCCTTAGTGTATGTTCGCGCTCAATATCCAGCGATTCCGATTATCGTTGTATCTGCACATGAAGAGCTTTCAATTATTCAACGTGCAATTGCACATGGTGCGATGGGATATATTCCAAAGTCTTCACATCCTAGTCATATTGGTGAAGCGATTAAACAAGTGTTAGAAGGTGAGATTTGGCTACCACCAAATTTACCAACACATGCAGGTTTTGATCCTCGTGCTGCGGATGAAACGGCTCTCGCTGAGCGATTACAGTCTCTTACACCACAACAGTTTCGTGTATTAATGATGGTTGCGGAAGGCCTATTAAATAAACAGATTGCTTATGAGCTGGATGTATCAGAGGCAACAATTAAAGCGCATGTGACTGCGATTTTCCGTAAACTTGGCGTACAAAACCGTACTCAAGCAGTATTGGCGATTAGTGCGCTTAATATTGAAGATAAGAAGATGTAATGATTTGAGTTTCTTTTATAGATGAAAGTTAATCAATGCTGTTAAAAACAAAAAAAACCAGTTCTGATGAACTGGTTTTTTTATTATGAATTAAGGGTTCTAGGTTTAGAACCCGAATTCAATATTAGAAACGGAACTTCGCGTTCACGCCAACAGTTTGCGTATCTAGGTCAGCATTAACTGCATTTGCATTTAAATAGCTAGCACCTACAGCAACAGCTGGAGTGATGAAGTAGTTAACGTTCGCGCCCCAAGCAGATTTGATTGGAGAGAAGTTATCGTTAGCAGGGTTTTTGCTAGCACTTACTTCTGCATAAGAAGCACCAACGCTTAACTTAGGTGTTACGTATACATCAGTTTTTAATTGGTAAGCAGTAGTGTCGCCATAAACAAGACCAGCTTCAAAACCTACAGCCATGTTCGTACCATCGATGTTACCAACGTATTTAGTACGTGCAGTAATCGCATCTTGGTCTTCACCAATTGTTGCAGCTTCGCCAAATGATTTAACGATACCTTGAGAAAGTACGCTGTTTGCATCTAAAGCGAATTGGTCAACGATGCTAGTGTAACCTACAGCAACTAAAAAATTAGGCGCTAATAAAGTACCAACTTCTAAAGCATAACGATCGCCGTTGTCTTTTTCGCCATCAACTTTAGTTTTAGAGTGGCTATAAGATGCGCTTGTATATACTGGTAAATAAGGTGTAGGGATATATGCTTCACCCTTAGCACCAATAGATTCATTTTTTGTAGTAACGATCTCATCGCCACTTTCTTTAGCAAAGCTATATGCAACAGAAACATTAGATGCTTGGTTTAGGAAAGCAGCTTCAGCTAAAGGACCTTTAGATGTATCAACATCTTTAAGGAAATAGCTGATTTGCCCAGCGCCAGTGAAGTCTTTGTCATTCTGTTTTGTATCTAAAAATTCAGATTGACCTTGAACTTCGAATTGGTAAGCGTGAGCACCGGTCATGGCTAATACTAAAGCAGTGGCTAAACCGAGTTTTTTCATAGTAATTTCCAGCATTGATATAAAAGAAATATAAATCTGGAGTCATTCTATTGTAACAAAATATGAAGTCAATGTAATAAATTCTATGACCCGACAAACGAATGTATGGCTTGTATGTATTGTCTAAAAAATAGACAAACGTATTTTATTTTGTCAACCAATCATGAAAATTATAATTAACAGTAAGATAGCGTCATTTTAGATATTCTGATTTCATCTAATAGCAGGCATATATCTATGCTTTTTAATTGTTTTATACGATTAATATGATCGTTTTTTTCTTTTTTTAAATTCTTAAAATTGTAATATTTTAGGTTTCTTAGTGAGACTTTTATCTCATTTTCTTGGTTTTTTGTGTGGTGTAACTGTTTTTTCTTAATTGTAATCTTAAATTTTGTGTAATTGTAACGTATAAATAATCAACAAAAACGATAAAAAACACAATTCCGATCTATTTAATCAACTTTACTTTTTGAGACTTGGTTCGCATAATTGGCATCAAGAGGTATTTAATTTGCATTATGCCTTTATAACATTTTCTTGAGTATTCGATGTTTTTACATCTCTGTTTACTAGCTCGGCTTTCCCCAAGGCTGAGCTTTTTTTTGCCTTTTTTATAGTAAATGAAAATAGAATAATAATACAAATTTGATGAAGAAATAGGCTTATATTAAAACTCCATACCCTGCCATATTCCTTCATTATGCGAAAAAAGTTCAAAGTTGCTCTGCTATGTAGTTCGTTATGCTTAAGTTTAGGCTTGGTTGCTTGTCACAGCTTAAATTCAGAGCTGCAGATTGCAGAACAGCAAAAGCAACAACAAAAAATTTCTAAGCTATTTGTGAATGCCAAAACAGAAGGCGTATTTGTCACTTATGACGGTCAAAAGATACATGAATATGGGAATGCCTTAAATCGAGCTCAAACCTCTTATATCCCTGCATCTACTTTTAAAATGCTCAATGCTTTGATTGGCATCCAACATCATAAAACGACACCCAATGAAGTTTTTAAATGGAATGGAGAAAAGCGCAGATTTAAGAGCTGGGAAAAAGATTTGACCTTAACTGAGGCGATTCAAGCATCCGCTGTTCCTATTTATCAAGAATTAGCCAGACGAATAGGTTTAGATTTGATGGCATCTGAAGTTAAAAGAATAGGCTTTGGAAATTCAGATATAGGCAATCAGGTCGATAATTTTTGGTTGGTTGGCCCATTAAAAATCACACCGATTCAAGAAGTCAGATTTGCCTACGCGTTGGCAAATGAGCAATTGGCGTTTGACATTCCTGTTCAGCAGCAAGTTAAGCAAATGTTATTGGTGGATCAGGTGAATGGGACAAAAGTTTATGCGAAAAGTGGTTGGGGAATGGATGTTGAGCCACAAGTGGGATGGTGGACAGGATGGGTAGAGCAGCCTAATGGTAAAGTAACTGCATTTTCTCTAAATATGGAGATGAATAAAACTGAACATGTGGAGGCTCGGAAAACGATTGTTTATGAGGCATTGCAGCAGTTAGGTTTAATTCAGCATTAGATTAATATTCACATAAAAAAAGACCCAACCGTTTTATTCGGTTGGGTTGAAAAGGATGTTTAGCTTGGGGGAGAAAACATCCTAGAGGGTTAACTAAAATCTATAAGTCTGTGCTTTAGTAAAGTATTACTCTTTTTAATAAACGTGTGAAATTGATAATTTTTATCTAAAAGATTTAGTTTTTCGATCAGGCGTGGAATGTTTTTATTTGAAAACAGTGTTATATCTCTAATAATTAAAGATAATTTTGAATATATAACAATTTATTTAGCTCATAAATCATTTATTTATTCTTTTGGCTAATTTAAATAATACAAAAGTATTTTATAATTCTTCGAAAGATCAATTTGATGAAAATTGTTTTAATTATTATTAGGGTGTGTTGACACTTTT
>NZ_DJLC01000064.1:0-10796 GCF_002434875.1 Acinetobacter sp. UBA6526
ACAAAAAGCCATAACCAGGATGAATCATGGTCGTTTGTGATTTTTTTGCTATTGCTATAATTTTATCTATATCAAGATAGGTCTCTTTCGCTGTTACACCAGACAATAACCACGCTTCGTCTGCAAGTTTAACGTGTAAGCTGTGTATATCATCATCTGCATATACCGCAACGGAATGAATACCCAAATCTTTAGATGCTTGAATAATGCGAACCGCAATCTCACCTCGATTGGCAATCAGTAATTTATGTTGTTTATTTTTCATGATCTTGGATGTCCATAAATTCTGTGATTTTGCGGAACTGGATGAAACTGTCTGAAGGAATTTGTGCAACTAAATCGAGATGATAAGCAGCTACTGTCGCGATGACGGGATACCCTCCTGTAATCGGATGGTCACGCATAAACAAAACAGGCTGACCATTTGGGGGGATTTGCAAAGCACCGATGCTACACCCTTCACTAGGAAGTTCATGCTCAATTTCTCGTTGCAAAGCATGTTCCCCATGCAGCCTCAAGCCAATCCGATTGCTTTCTGTAGTTACGAGCCATTTTTGTTGGAAAAGTAACTCCAAACTAGAAGTTTTAAACCAATCCGTTCTTGGCCCTAAATGGAGATCTATCACAATCACATCACCCTGTTTTGGCATAGCGATAGAGCTCTGGCTCAAATCCACAGAATGAGTTTTCAATTGTGTCGATGCAAGCTCATCGCCAATCTTTAAAGGTAATGCCCCTAACTCAGCCAAACTGTCATAACTAGCACTTCCTAGAATGTTTTCAACCGCTAAGCCACCCCGCACTGCAAGATAATTTCTCACCCCAGTTTTAGTGACTGCCAAATAAACCTCATCCCCCTGATCAAGTGCAATCGGTTGGTATAGAGAGACTCTAACTTTTTCTCCCTGTGCATATTGCACCGAAAGTTCCGCATCAGCGCCAGTAACAGCAATCACTGTAGGTTTTAAAATACTGAGAACAAGGCCACCATTGAGTATTTCCAAGGCAGCGGCATTTTGAGAATTACCTACAGCTAAATTGGCACTTTGAAAAGAAGTCTGATCCATTGCACCAGCTCTACCTACGCCCATTTCTGCCATGTTTAGGCGGCCAACATCCTGTATAAGCACCTGTAAACCAACTTTTTTAACACGTAAAACTGCTTCATTTTCAGTAATTCGTTTTTCCGAAATTGGCACTGTATTGGGAACACAAATTTGTGTGGGTTGATGTGTAACATCTTTGAAAATCACTTGATCATTCGGCAGCAACAAAGCAGGTTGTTCTCGTTGAACATCCCACATTTTCAGATCAGTTTTCCCAATCAGTTGCCATCCACCAGGACTATCTTTAGGATAAACACCACTATATTCACCCGCCAAGCCGACTGAACCTGAAGTAATTTTTTTACGGGGTGAAGCCAAGCGCGGAATGCTTCCAAAGGGAGGCTCATCACTCACTAAATAAGCAAAGCCTGGTGCAAAACCAATGAACGCAGCACGCCATAAGGTTTGGCTATGTTTGTAAATAAGCTCAGAAATACTTAACCCAACAAGATCTGCAACATTCTCAATATCCTCACCGTTATAACGCACTGGAATAACCAATTCTTTACCAATAAGTACCGCATCATCTAATATTTTCAGTGAGCAAATCCACTTAATTAGGGTCTGTGAATTGATAAATATAGAATCAAAATAAACCAAAATCGTCCGTGCAGCTGGAACAAGCTCTCGAATATAAGGATGTTGTGCATGTTGTAGTGTTCGATATGCAGCTATCGTATCTTGTAAGCTTGTAAATTCAATTAAAAAAGCATTTGCATTGACCGATAGAAATCTCATATCAGCTCTCATTTATGCTATTGAGTCAGTAAAAGAACGTACTTGAATTTGATGCTGAGTTAGGGTCTTTTTTATCACGTTCGCAATTTCCACTGCACCTAATGTATCACCATGTAAACAAACCGTATCTGCCTGAATTGGTGTAAATACACCTTCAATAGACATGACTCCACCCTTTTGAATCATGTCTAATACTCGTTGTGCAATTTGATCGGCATCATGTAAAACAGCTCCATCTTGGCGACGAGATACTAATCTACCATCACGATGATAGGCACGATCTGCAAATGCCTCTGAAACGACATTAACACCTTGTTGACGCGCAAACTCAATTAAAGGTGAGCCTGCTAAAGCAACTAATACCAAGGAAGCATCATAAGCAAGTAATGCATCGATAACTGCTTGAGCCTGATTCAAATTAGTTGCAATGGTGTTATAAAGTGCGCCATGTGGTTTTACATAACGAACCGTTGTTCCTGCAATTTTAGCTAAGCCTTGCAACGCTGAAATTTGATATAACACATCAGCAAATAACTCATCATAAGCAACATCCATATTACGACGGCCAAAACCGACAAGATCAGGATACGAGACATGTGCCCCAACAGATACATTGAATTGAGCAGCTTGCTTTAATGTTTTTAGGATACTTTGTGGATCACCTGCATGGAAACCGCAGGCAATATTCGCACTACTGACAATCGGAAGAATCTGTTCATCATTGCCCATTTTCCATGAGCCATAGCTCTCACCTAAATCGCTATTTAGATCAATATACATATAGCCTTCCAATTGCTTTTTTTCATTTCACATACGTATTTTAGCAATATACTCGAAACGCTCAGTTTAACAACACTGGTTTTTATGTATTTTATAAATCAACATCATAGCTTTAACATAGAATCAATTTAGGCCACATTATATTTTTATATAGAATAGAACTTCTAACCCAAGGCTCTTTTGAGTTAGAAGAAATTTTTAATCACTTATTTCATTAATCGTAAATACAGCATGTGTGTCGCACTGGTGTGACGGATATGATCAGGGCGCTTATAAAAATACCTTTCACTTAATCCATCCCCAGATAGATCTTCAGCTACGATATAGCCCATATTCTCCACAGATTGATGTAAGTCTTTCGGTCTAAACTGTCCTTTTAAAGGTTCTTTTAAAAAACGAGTAAATTGTGAGACGAATAGACTCCCAAAACGTTCAATACCCGCTAACTCTCGATAATCAATCGAATAATCTAAGACCACTTCACTTCCTTTCGCAGCAAAATTAGCAATACTTTCCAAAGTTTTGAGTGTAGTTTGAGGCTCAAGGTAATGCGTCGTACCTAACCATGAGTAAAATGCGGGTTGATCTTGCTGAAAGCCACTACGTGCTAGAGCATCAGCGATTGACTCTTTTTCAAAATCAATAGAGACGAACTCTACATTGGCAGGAATCTCACCAAATTCTTTTAGTTTTTTTTGTTTGGCTGCTTGTGTATCAGGATGGTCAACTTCAAAAATTTTTAATGCTGGATAATGTTGAGCTTGTCTCAAAATAAATGAATCTAAGCCTGCACCGACTAATACATACTGTTTTACGCCACGTTCAATTGCTTCATACAATTGATCTTCAGCATAACTCGAACGCCCTACAACTTGTCCTGTCAGCAGGCCGAGTGTTCGGTTAAATACAAGAGAATTCATCACTTTAACAGTAAGTGACGTCGTAAGGAGCTTTTTCCAACCTTTGCTGGTCAGCTCAAATGCAAATGGATCTGAAAATACTGGATTTTCTGCATGTTGAAAGTGGTTCGCACGTAATGCCGCTGCCGCCTCAGCCGTACGACTTGATTGTCCTTCTTTCATATATCGTTCCTAATTTATTTCTATCTCGCAAAAAATAAGCAGTAAATTTCACCCTAAGATAAAATTTACTGCCCTTTAATCATTTGATAAATGACTTATTATTTTGTTTTTTCAGTTTGGTATGTAACTTGATAATCATTTAAGTCCATACGTTTTAAACGCTTTTTCAATGCTTTTAATGACCACGGCCAAGCCGCAAAGTTACGACCATTTGCATCCAAGTAATAACTCTTACAACCGCCTGCATTAAATACAGTCGTTTTCAGATGTTTTTGTACTAAATCATTATGCTTCTTGA
This sequence comes from Acinetobacter sp. UBA6526, assembly GCF_002434875.1. NCBI lineage: Bacteria > Pseudomonadati > Pseudomonadota > Gammaproteobacteria > Moraxellales > Moraxellaceae > Acinetobacter > Acinetobacter sp. UBA6526. Next base: position 4,005 of record NZ_DJLC01000064.1, read on the forward strand.
TCACTTCAGGCTTGATATTTAACTTAGCAATACCCTTCTCTTTGATTTTGAGTAAACCATCAACAATATAATCAAGTTGTGCTTCTGCTAAACCAATGAATGAATCATAAACAAGCACGTTTGGCCCTAAGATCAAGAATCCATTTGGTACATTCTCGATACTCGTGCCTAAGTACGCTTCTGGAGAACTATTTTTCCATAAATCATTTAAGATTTCGCCTTTCTCATTTTGAACGCGCTTACCAATAGGTGGATGCGATACCTCAAAACCTGTACCCCAAATAATCACATCTACTTCATGACGTTCGCCATTTGCAGAGACAACTGTATTTCCTTCAACTTTCACCAAACCGTGAGGAATGAGCTTAGTATTGGGTTGTTGTAATGCTGGATAATAGTTGTTAGCGAATAATAAACGCTTACAACCAATGGTAAAGTTTGGCGTTACGTTTTTACGTAATTCAGCATCTTCAATTTGGAAGCGTAAAATCAATTTTGCAAGTTCACCCACTGGTTTTAATACAGCTGGGTTACGTAAACCGAAGTTAATTGCATTTAGTGATTGAGCAACTGTTTTACGCCATGTTTTTTGAATGAGCGGGAATTTCTCAATAAGTGCCTTACTCACATCACCTAAATCAGTATCAGGCTTTGGTACAACCCAAGGTGCAGTACGTTGGAATACATAAAGTTCTTTGGCTTTAGGTTGAATTTGAGGTACAAACTGGATTGCTGATGCACCTGTTCCAATAACAGCAATACGCTTACCTGTTAAATCATAATCATGATTCCATTTCGCTGAATGGAACATTTCACCTTTAAATGTCTCTAAACCTTCCAATTTAGGGATTTGAGCTTCAGTAATTGGACCTGTTGCAAAAATTGCAGTACGCGCTAAGAATTGACCTTTGCTTGTGTCCATTACCCATAGATTACGCTCATTGTCCCAAGCTGCTTTGAGCAATTCAGTACCAAATTCAATTTTTGAACTAACACCAAAGTTTTCACTTACTTCTTCTAAGTAATTTAGAATTTCAGGTTGACGTGCAAATAAGTGACTCCATTTCGCACTCGGTGCAAATGAATATGAATACAGTGCTGAAGGTACATCACATCCGCAACCTGGATAAGTGTTTTCACGCCATGTACCACCTACACGCGTTGCTTTTTCAATGATCTTATAGTTTGTATAACCCACTTGATCTAAACGAATTGCAGTTGCAATACCAGAGATACCCGCACCGACGATGAACGTATCGTAGATATGTGATGGTAAAGCCTTTCCTTCAGCTGAATCTAATTTTTTTGCTTGAGCTGTCATTTCAAAATTTCCTTCATTTACGTTACTCAAATAAGCTTTGCTTTACTTGGGCTTTTGCTTATTTCAGTCTTAAAAACTTTTTACCAATTCGGTTTACTTCATCAATCGGTATGATGTACCTAAGAATTTTGCGTATAAGTTCGGAGCAGTACGCTTCATTAACCAGAACAACTTGGCATCGATTTGTGGAATGGTATAAAGCTGATCTTTGTCCAAACGATCTAGAGTAAGTTTTGCTACTTTATCGCTCGTCGTGAATGCCAGATTGGTCAATGCATAATCCAAAAGACCTTTATGTGGAACTTTGCCATTTTTAATAATGTTGGTTGGAACTAAGGTTGGACACAACACATTTACTTTGATGTTATGTTTTCTCAGTTCAGCTGAAAGTGTTTCTGATAAAGCACGAACACCAGCTTTGGTCACGTTATAAGCCGTCATTTCAGGCGCTGCGGTATACGATGCGGCAGACGCGACATTGATAATTGCACCGCGACCAAGCTGCTTAAATTTAGGTACAAAATAGTGACAACCATGGACAACTCCCCATAGGTTTACATTTGCGACCCATTTCCAATCATCTAATGTCATTTCATCAAACTTGCCACCAAGGCCAACACCTGCATTATTAATCACTAGCGTCGTAGGATGTTGCATCAATTGTTCAGCTTGCTCCGCGAGTTTCTCAACTTGCTTAGCATTGCCCACATCGCATTTGACTGCGAATGCCTTTGCACCAAGTTCCTCAATTAAAGCCACTGTTTCTTTTGCGGCATCTAAATCAATATCAGAACAAACAACTGTGCCACCACGTTTTGCCAATTCAAGTGCAAAACTACGACCAATACCACTACCCGCACCTGTCACTACTGCAAAAGCATTTTGGCTAGGCTTTATTTTTTTACCAAATAATCTCATATTTGTTTTCCAACAATCTTGTATTTACATTGACCAAGTTATGCAGATGCTGCACGTACAGGTGGTACAAATTCTTTAAGAAAATAAGGGCTTAATAAACCTGTTTCAGGATTTAATAAACGCTCTTTGTAATACTCCATATACGCTGTCGTATCATGGTCATTTGGATGGAAACTCGGACGTAGATATTCAAGAATATGCATGAAACTACTGCCGAATACCCCACGCTTACTACCAAAAAGTAAAGCTGTACTTTCAACAATATCTTTCATGTAGCGAGGATTAATTAAATTGCTTGGTTTACGAACAAATGGCATCAAATAACCACCTAAAGACACCCCGCCTAAAATGGTTAAACTTGCTAATAAGAAACCTGTGATTCGAACCCAGTAGTCACCTGACAGTTCTAAAAATACATCATAAGCAATATCTTTATGTTCAGACTCTTCCAACATGTGCCACATCCACATCGCACGCTGTCTTTCATCTTGTGAACCAAGTAAGTAATCTTCATGTTGCATCATGAACTCAGCTAAAACAGCCGTGTAATGTTCGATACCTGCCATCAATGACAGCTGCATAGCATTTGGTAACTTATAAATTCCGTACTCAAACACCTTATCTGCAATCGCACGAAGTAAATCCACTGGATAACCATTTTCTTTCAATACTTCATCATTGAATTGATTATGGATTTTGGAGTGAATTGCTTCCTGCCCGATCAGCGAAGTCAGTCTTTGTTTTAAAATCGGATCTTGGATAAACTCACGATGATGACGCGCGGTTTCAATAACAACATCTTCACCAAAAGTCAGAAAAATAGACAATGCATGAAAGTATGATGTCGCTAATTCTTTATTTAAAAAGAACCTCTCATCCAATTCATCTGGATTAAATTTAAAATCAAAATGGCGAATCGGAATCGGAGACTTATTCGCAAAATTTTGAATAATTCCCTGATATTTAGTACTCAATTTGTCTGAGAAAACATTTCGTAAAACTTGAGCGACCATGGTTTGATCCCCACTGAGAGTAAAAAGTAAAATCGATGCACAGCAAATCAATTTGAATCGTAAAATTGTCTATAAGATTATTTCTGAAACTTTAACAATTCGATGCTGAAAATCACGTTAGATCACGGGCTTATGAATACTTGTCAAAAGTCATTTCAAATTGAATTTTTCTAAGTAATCTCACCGCATAGTGCGCTAACAAAATATGACCAACAAGAACCAAATTGCTCATTACGCCATGAACACTTTTGCCAATTCAAATGATTAAATTTCATTGCACACTAACGATTAAAAATGTACTAGAAATCAAGCCGCTTGGACTTTTGGCGTAAATTCTTTAACAAAGAATGGATGTAACGCACCACCTTCAGACAACAACTTTTTCTCGTAGTATTCAAAATACTCAGTTGCATCATGATCATTTGGATGGAAATCAGGACGTAAATAGTCAAAAATTCGACCTTGCGTACTACCAAATACACCGTCTTTCGGACTAAAAATAAGCTTTACGCCACGACGTGCGTCACGCCAGAATTTTGGTGTAAACAATTCTTGTGGTTTACGTAGTAAAGGAACCATCGTTGCGGAGAATGGAATCAAGCCAAGAATGGTGAAATATGCAAGGAAGAAACCTCCCACACGTAATGCATAATTACCGTTTAAAGTTTGATAAACGTCATACGCCACATCTTTATGCTCCGACTCTTCCAACATATGCCACATCCACAAAGCACGAGTTTTAGCGTCATCAGAGAAATAGAAGTTCTGCTCATGCGCCATCATGTATTCGGCTAAAACGGCAGTAAAATGTTCAATCCCAGCCATGAGTGAAAGTTTTAGCGGTTGAGGAAATCTTAGGAAAATATGATCGAAAAATTGTTCGCCAAGGAAGCGATACAACCTAACTGGATAATCAAGATCGACAATCGCGTCATTAAATTCATTGTGCAATTTTGAATGAATTGCTTCTTGACCAATTAATGATGTTACACGTTGCTTTAAAATTGGGTCTTTCAACATATCGCGATGATGACGTGCAGTCTCAATAACTAAGTCTTCGCCGTATGTCAAAAACACTGAAAGTGTCGCGAAAAAAATCGTCGCAAACTGATTGTTCATATAGAATGAAAGATCAATTTGTTTGCCATCAAATCCGATTGCTAAGTGACGAATTGGAATACTTTTTTTACTCGCAAAATCGATTTGCTCAGTTATTGGGTTAGATTTAAATAAACTTAAACCTTTCTTTAATGTGCTAGTAACCATGGCTACACCTACCTACTTCACTTGAGCGTCATTTGCCCTTTTACATTTGGTTCAGGATTATCTCTTTTCGTCTAACTCAATAACTTGCTAAGTTACGAAAAAATATTCGGGAGATTTTTGTGAACCTAACTCTTCACTAAAACCAATGTAAACCGATCTTATGTTCGGATTCAATTCGGGTAAATTCTTCGCTTAAACAGTCATCTTTTAATTTTTATTGAAATAACTTTTTATGATTTTTATAAGATAAAAAGCCCATATACAAAATATATTTAATTAATAAATATCAATATATTATTAAATTTAAATTTTATTTTCCGTAATTTATAGACCTTAAATTTTAATTGGTTTACACAGATTCATTACAGTTAAATCTCATAAAATAAAAAACATGTAATTTTATTTGTTCGGATTATTTAAGCCTATCTTTCATGCTTATGACGGTTATGTTAATCTGACGTTATGTTCGGATTTTAATAATAAGATATTATGGCAACTCGAAAACCACGTCAGTCACGTTCAAAAGTGACTGTAGACACGATTATTGAAGCTGGCTTTATTGCAGTTGCAACTAACGGTACTAGCGGCACAACCACAAGACACATTGCTGATATAGCTGGAGTGAGTGTTGGCTCGCTATATGAGTATTTTAAAAATAAAGAAGAAATATATGACGCTATGGCAAAAACCTTTGTCAAAGAAGTCTTGGATATGGTGAAAGAGCTTACCCCAATTATCATTGAGCAAGAACTAGAACCATTGTTTCAAATGATCTTTTATACATTCAGAGACTTACTCACACGCGATGATGATCGTTATCTGATTTGTCTGCGTTACGCGACAGAGCTGAAATACGAAAAATACATTGGTCAGATTGAAATGGCGCTGATGGAAGTATTAATGAAATATATGATTCGTCATCCACGTTATTTAAAAGTGAATAACCTCAGCGTGACAGCATATATCAGTATTAATAGTAGTATTTTCAATGTCGCGCGTCATTTAATCTTACCAAATCCACAAATTAGCTTCGATGAAATGGTGAAAGGGTTAAGTACAATGATCATCAGCTACATCGAAACAGAACTTGCTAAAGCTGAAAGAGAAACCACCTTAACACATGTATAACAGAGTAAAAAACAATGTTTAGCCTTTCAATTATGCCAAGATTCTATGAAACAGATGCTTTCGGACATATCAACAATACTGTGATTACAGGTTGGTTTGAAACAGCACGAGAACCGATTTTCCGATTATTTAACCCAAGTATGGAAATTAAAAATCTGCCTTTGATTCTTGCACGAGTTGAAGTCGATTTTGTTGCTCAAATCTATTATGGCGCAAACATCGAAATCAAAACATGGATTGAACACATCGGAAATTCATCTTTCGTCGTTGCACATGAAGCGTGGCAGAATGATCAATGCGTTGCACGCGGCAAAGCCGTTCAGGTCTATTTTGATTTTAGTACTCAAAAATCAGATCGTATTCCCGATCAATTCCGCGTCCAGTTACAAGAATATCTAGTGAGCCAATAAATATATTTCCGCTGGAACAACTTTAATTATTTCAGCGGATCAAATTTATTCGCCTAAATCTTCAAGAAAATCGAATGTTGGAACAAAGAATAAACTCCCTGAAACAGCAGTACTGAAATCAAGGATACGGTCAACGTGACCATTTTCTTTACCAAGGAACATATTCTCAAGCATAGTTTTCGTGATGTTAAATGAACGAGAATAACCAATAAAGAAAGTGCCATACTCACCTTCCGTTGGATTAGAGAATGGCATATTGGCTCTAAGAATTTTTAGCTCATTGCCCTCTGCATCATGTGCTTTGCTAACTACGTTGTGTGCATTCTGTGGCTTAACATCATCACCTAATTCAACATCATCATACTTCTTACGACCAATGACTTTTTCCTGTTGTTCAGTAGTTAAGCTTTTCCACATTTCCATGTTATGTAAATATTTTTGGATAAAAACATAACTACCACCAAGGAACTCAGCATCCTCTTGTCCCACATAGGCAATTTCTTTAGCAATTTCATGTTCAGGGTTTTCAGTTCCATCAACAAAACCAAGAATTGCACGCCCATCAAAGTATCTAAAACCTTTAGTTTCACTAATTGGATAGGTTGTTTCTTTGAGTTGATCGTGCAGAATAGAAGCAAGTTCAAAACAAATCGCCATTTGATTAGCACGAATATGAAAAAATAAATCACCCGCAGTTGCTACAGCAGTATGCTTCTCACCTTTTATTTCCTGAAAT
>NZ_DJLC01000013.1:0-44681 GCF_002434875.1 Acinetobacter sp. UBA6526
AGTTCGATCGGTTTGTATTTCTGGAGTAAAGCAATCCGCCAACGCAAGGCAAAATATTTGGCTTATGGTTTATTATCTGGTTACGCTTGTGCATGGGTGGGGCATTTCTTCTTTGAACATAATAAGCCAGCAAGTTTCAAGCAACCGCTTTACAGCTTTATTTCAGATTGGCGTATGTTGTCAGATGTTGTACGTGGTCGATTGAGTCTGGTTGATCGTCAGTTTGATAAGATTGATAGCTAACTATTTGTGCAATATATCTATTTACATAAGTTTAGATAGATATATTTTTAAATACTTGATGAACTACAAGCCTTAATTTTTTATTTAAAACACAAGCTAAGATTGACTTGCTGTTAACTGGCCTTCGGCAATAAGTTGCTCTGCCATTTCTTTGGTTTTTCTTAAACCAGGCATTCTATATTCAGTGTGACCATAGTCTTTGATTGACTTCCAACGGCCACCCCAAGTCAATCCTACAGATTCTGCAACTTCCCCATAAAGTTGATAGCCGCGCATTGCCCAAGGATCTCGTTCCGTAATCACAATTTTTCCATTGCGTCTAAATGCGACATCGGCAGCAAGCCCAAACTGGTGATAGCTTTGATAACCTTTAGCACGTGTTGTATTTGGATTGCCTGCTAGCATGTTTTGTCGACTTGGGCTGCGATAACCTTCCAGTAACACAAGGTCATACCCATGTTGTTCCTTCATGATTTTAAAGACCATAAGTAGACGTTGTTTATAACGAGGATTAATTTTATCCCATTTACGATCAACAAGAGGCGAGTCTAAACTGCCATGTGAGTGTGTTATTGGAATCTCGATTTGAGATGCATCAATGCTCATATTATGTTGAGCCTGATATGCTTGCTCTAATCGAGTTGCTTCAACAATTGCATCTTGAACTAGTGTTTCATCTACTTCTGGTGGAGGACTGAGTATTTCTCCATCGAGTAACGCATATATTTGCGGATCAGTTTCCTTCAAATATTCTGCTTCGATTCGAGTAGAATCAATCGGCCGTGTAAATGCAAAGATCAGAATACTAGAAAATAAAAAGAAACCTGCAATTAAGATCCACCATTGTTGTAAATGCCAATCCGACTGGATTCGTGAAGGAGATGCCGCTTGATGCATATTTTCAGCAAACTGCATTGCATTTGCTAATCGCTTCTTACTATCAGGAATTAAAGACAGCAAACTTTGCTTAACTTTAAAACGCAATTCGTGTGACATTAATAGTATTAGTGTAATGACGACACTTATGAAGCAGATTGCAATAAACCAAATCATTGTTTAATGGAGTTCGTTCACTGTAAAAGGTTTTTGCGTCACTTTAATTTGAACTGTTGCTTGAGGTGCTTCAACTTCTGGTTCGGTAACTTGTGATTTAGGTTCGTTTGTTTGGACAGGTTTCGAAATATTGTTATTTTGCGGTAAGGTTGTTCTGTTTGCTGTCGTAGTTGATTTAACAACTAAAGGTGGATGTGCTACTTTTTTATTTGGTTCATTTGCAAATGGAGAGCTCCTTTGTTCTGTTGGGGCGGTAGGTACTGCTGGTGCATGCTGGAAGAACTTATTTAAGTCATTACTGCCAGGTTGTACGAGATTATTGTCCTCTTCTGCTCCTATAGCATCATCATGAGTTGGGGTTACAACAATTTCTTTTGATAATTCTTTTTGCGTTTCAACTGGTAATGCAGAATGTTCTTGCTCCGTTTGGACATTATCTACTTCTGTTTTGTTTTTCTGTTGCGTCATAAAGAAAACAAAGCCAATCAATAAAGTACAAGCTACACCTGAAATAAATCCAATCAAAACATAAACGATAGGAGATAGACTTTTTTTCTTATTGGTTTGTAATAAGCGTAAAGAAGTTGGTTTTTCCTGAATCATGCGCTATCAACTAAGGTAAATGGATGGTGATATGTGCTTCTTCAGCTGGTGCTGAAATAACATTCTGATAAGGCGATAAAGCACTTTGATTTTGTTTTGACAACATAAATCTCAGTCCTAAAAATGTCAGTACACTGAATATTAATAAGAAGATCAAAATCCACAAAAATGGTAACTCATGATGGATAATATTTTTAATTTGATCAGGGATCGCAGCAAAAGGTGAGAAAGCGGCTTTTTTCCCTTTTAAATAATCAATTTCATCACCGACACGAGCAACTAGATGGTTTAGACTTTCCACTGATTCCAAACGATACTTACCTTGAAAACCAAGAAGTAAACAGTAGTGAAAAACTTCTAGCGATGCTAAACGTTCTTTTCCTCGACTACGGAGTTGTTCGAGAATTTCAAAAAAACGATAGCCTGCCAGTTGTGAGCCAAACAAACTAAGCTGCAATGGGCTAATTAACCATGTGTTTTGCAGATTAAAGTAAGCGGCATCTTGTTGTGTCGCGATAGTTTCATCGATTAAAGCACAAAAGGCATATTTTGCATCGTGAATATCATCAGCAGGGAATTGTAATCGTTTTGCTTGTTGTTCGAAGCGATTGAGTAAATCCAAAATCTTTTCACGAAAATCATTTGGATTTGAAGGAATATATTTGTTTCGGAGCAAGAAGACGAGGTAAAAGCCATCATGCAATAAATCAATTAAATTCGTTGCTTGAATTTTATTTTGCGTGTGATCAGAACTTGGAAGTCCTGAACCAATTTTACCATCATCAAATAAAGACGGGATGCCTGTAGGATGTTGCGTCATTGCTATTCTCTTAGGTATTCATTACAGCAATCAGTTCAATGCTAATGTCTTGAAAGCCCGCAGGGACATAGACACAAATCGTTTCTGATTCAAGCATTCGTTGATACAGTTCATGATGTGGCTCAATTTCAAAATAGCTCACTCCAGAACGCACAGGAATTGCGGTAGGAACTTGCATTAAGTGATGAATTGGTACAGCTGGAAGTGCAGCAATAACCCTTTGCTCCACGTCAATGGTACTGCCAACTTTAAAGCGTAAAGGAACGATTTGAATAAGTTCATGGGTTTGCATCATGCTGCTTGAAACAGCAATATATAACCGTGTATCTCGGGTAATTTTGTCTGACTCAAGACTACCGACCCAATAAGATGGTCGAGTTTCTTTTAATGCAATATTGAAATAACGACTTGAAATAATAGTGTCTAACAAGTCTCTTAAAATAATATCCAGTTTTTGAAAGCTGTCTTGCAGCTGTTGATGTTGGTAATGTGGTAAATGATCAACATCATAAGCAGTGGAAAATGTCAGCAGTGAACCTGCAAGTCTCAGCAATTCAGCGAATAAACGTTCAGGATGCACCAATGGATATTGTTGAAGATGATTTAAACCTGCATAAGCGGTATTTAAGGCATTAATTAACCAGAAAGAGACAATATCACCAGAACGGAACTCAATCAGCTTTTGTTCATTCTCACGATTATTACTTTGGATCGTTTTAATTTTTGCCTTAATGACATTCAGCGTACGTTTTAGATTTCCAGTTAGAGACTCTGAAGCTGCAATATGTAAAATGGGTGGAATAAATTTTTGATCAAGTTCAAAGCTGCCAGAACTTTGACGTTTTAATTTGCCAATCGCTAAATATAAGAAACCATCCAAATTTTGGCTGGGTTGAATATGTGGTTCGAGTAATTTGAATTCAGCTCTACGGCGTAATAAATTGAGTTCTGCAGGACTTGCGTCTGTAAATAAATCATGGGTTTCCGTTAAATAATTATGATAACGGCTTGATACGGTTCGAGTGTCATCTGCAATATTCTTTTTGTTTGCTTGTAACATTGGCAAAGCCAAATAAACGATCATTTCACCCAGAAGATTTAAATCGTCTAGTAAAAGTGGTTCAGGTAACAGATCTTGGGCAGGGGCGTGGTAGATTTCACCGTCCTGCCAAATAATTTCGACATCTTCTAAAGCAAGTACGTGTGTAGAAAGTTGTATTGAATCAAATTTTAGTTTCTGTACGCCATAAGCATGAGGAATCATTGCTCGAACAGTATGATTCAAACGCTGCTCATGATAGGTATCTTGGATCTGGAAATGTTGAGGGCGTAAAAATAATCCTTCACCCCACAATACTTTTTCTGCTTTAAACATCTTTACTTACCAATCTTTATTCATATTCATTCTTTGGTTGAACACCTAATGTGTCTTGCAACATTTGCAGTGGATGTTCGTCCTTAATTACATGTGTTAACCATTCATGAAGTGGCATTTGACTCCATTTGATTGTTTTTTGCAGCATATAGCTAACAGGGCTATGAGGTTCATTTTTCTCAAAGTAAGTTGCAATGTCCTGTAACACTCGCATTGCTTGTTCACGATTCTCAATGTGGGATTGAACTTGAGGCTGAAAAGACATTTGGTTTTGAGGAATGCTTTGTTGCGTCAATATTTCGGTTGTTGTCGGTGCTATTATTGTTTCAGTCACAGTTGTGTGTTGCTGAGAGGTTTGCACAAAGTTCTCTGTTTTATAAATTTTTTTCAGACTGATATGAATGTTATCTAAATTTGAATCTATTGAAGCAAAACTTGGTGAGTCTAAGCCTAATAAGTCATCCAATACTTGTTTTAAAACAGACCATTGCTGGAGTATTTCATTAAAATATTGGTAGTTTTTGATAACAAAATTTTTATCGGTATTCGATACAGCTTGTTCAAATAATTCTAACTCTGTTGAATTTTGTGAACTCTCATATTCATCGCTCTGTTTGCGACGAATATTTTCATGATAGAGAAAGTTGTCATAATCTAAAAGATGATAGAAAGGAGCTTGATTGATTAACGGGACTTTCTTAATTAATAAAGGAAGTTGATTAATTAAGCCTTGTAATAAACCTATGCGTTGATCTAAGTCATCATCTTCTACTTCTGGATGTATGCTTAACCAATATTGCTCAAGGAGTTGATGACTTAATTCAAGACTTTTCGAGATCCCTTCAAAACCATAAAGATTGGACCAAGCTTCAGAGAGCCAAGTAAGTAAACGAATATCTTTACTTTTGGATTGAAGTAAATCGACTGAAGTAGATGCGACAAAATCCCAATCTGCTTGTTTGGGTTCAGTGACCCAATCACCTTGATCTAACAGTAGGTCATCTTGAGTTTTTGCTTTTTTAATTGCATGAAACTCATTGGAAAAAGAAAAATCCTCACCACACGGCGCTTGTTCGTAAATTGGGGTGAGGAGAGATGATATATCCATGTACATAACAATGTTGACTCAATCTTTAAATTACTAAACATCAGCTTTAGTTTTCTTACTAGTGCGCTTTTTAGTGACTTTCTCTGCTGGATCTAATTGATAGCTAATATCATCATCTTTAACATCAATTACGATACGTTTAGGGAGTTTATGTTCAGCTAATGCCACTAAAATCTCAGTCGCGAGAGAAGGTAATACACTTGAATTCAAAATGTTATCGACATTACGTGCGCCACTATCAACTTCAGTACAACGACTTAAAAGTAATTCGATGAGGTCATCAGAATATTCAACAGCCGTTGCATATTGGTTTTCAATACGTTGAATAATTTTGCCAAGTTTATGTTTAATGATTCGAACAAGTAGGTCATCATGTAATGGAAAGTATGGAACAACTCGCATACGTCCAATAAAAGCAGGTTTAAATTGCTTATATAAACTTGGTTTTAGATGCTCAATCAGATCCTCGGCATTTGGCCAATCTTCAACAGGCTGGTTTAAACAGGCTTGCATAATCGCGCTTGAACCAGTATTTGAGGTCAACAAGATCGTGGTATTTTTGAAATCAATAATACGACCTTCACCATCTTCAAGCATACCTTTATCAAAGACCTGATAAAAAAGTTCTTGAACATCACTATGTGCTTTTTCTATTTCATCTAATAGAACCACGCTATATGGGTTTCGGCGCACAGCTTCAGTTAAGACACCACCTTGTCCATAACCGACATAACCTGGAGGCGCACCTTTTAAAGATGAAACAGTATGTGCTTCTTGATATTCAGACATATTGATCGTAATCAAATGTTGTTCACCACCATACAGTTCATTTGCAAGCGCGAGCGCAGTTTCTGTCTTACCTACACCACTTGGACCAACCAGCAAAAAAACACCTTGTGGTTTATTTGGATCTTCTAATTTTGCTTTAGAAGTTTTGATTCCCTGTACGAGTTGTGACAGGGCATAGTCTTGCCCCATAACTCGTTCTGCTAATTTATCTTCAAGGGTTAAAATCTGCTTAATTTCATCATTGACCATATTTCCAACAGGTATACCAGTCCAGTCAGAAATAATTTCATTAATGATACGTGCATTTACACGTTCAAATACCAATGGTGCTTGGCCTTGCAGTTGCTCTAATTCTGTCCTTAAAGCCTCAATTTTAGAATGTGCTGATTCATCCTCAGATTGAGTATTTAGTTGATTAATTTCTTGTACAAGTTTTAATTCTTGCTGCCATTTTTCCTCTGTTGCCTGAATATCTTGATCTAAAGTCGCAAGTTGCTGTTTAAGTGACTCTAATCGTTCATGATGAATTGGGAAATGCTGATGTTCTTGAATTAAAATCTGTTGCTCAAGGTTTAGGTTGTGTTGCTGTGCTTTAAGTTGATCCAAAAGAACTGGCTGAGCATTCTGGGTTAATGCAACACGGGCTGCTGCCGTATCTAATACGCTAACTGCTTTGTCTGGAAGTTGTCGACCACTAATGTAACGATGAGAGGCTTGAACCGCAGTAATTATTGCTTGATCATCAATATGTAAATTGAAATGATTTTGCATGACTGGGATCATGGCACGTAGCATATCAATAGCAACTTCTTCTGTGGGTTCTTCAACTTTGACAACTTGGAATCTACGGCTAAGTGCCGCATCTTTTTCGAAGTATTGTTTATATTCAGCCCAAGTTGTTGCGGCAATCGTTCTTAACTCACCACGTGCTAAAGCAGGCTTAAGTAGATTTGCAGCATCATTTTGTCCCGCTTGACCACCAGCACCGATTAATGTGTGCGCTTCGTCAATAAATAAAATAATAGGATGTGTTGATGCTTGAACTTCTTGAATCACTTGTTTTAATCGGTTTTCAAATTCACCCTTTACGCTAGCGCCTGCTTGTAATAATCCCATATCTAAAACATGGATATGTACATTCTTGAGTGCATCTGGAACCAGACCTTGAGCAATTTTTAAAGCTAAGCCTTCCACAACAGCCGTTTTTCCTACGCCCGGTTCACCTGTCAAAATTGGATTGTTTTGACGACGACGCATCAAAATATCTAGCATTAAACGAATTTCGAATTCACGACCAATCACTGGATCAATCAATCCCTTTTGCGCTTTTTCGGTCAAATTGATTGTGTACTGATCTAGGGCTGGCGTCTTAACAGGGATCGGAGCATTTTGAGATTTATTCTGTTGCCCATCTATTGAAAGGCTATTTTCTATTTGGGTTTGTTCGCTACTTTGTTCACAAATATCAAGGAACTTGTGTTTCATTGTATCTATTGGGAATAGCTCAAATAAACTTGAAGCTCTCGCGGCAATTTGTTGCAAATCAGGTGCAGTTAGTAATGCAACAAGCAAGTGGCCGCTGCGAATGATAGGTGTTTGTTCCGCAGAGGCTAATAACCATGCTTGTTCAAATAATTTAACGATAGATTTTGCAAAAATAGGGGTTCTAGTATTTCCTTTGGGTAAGGATAGAATGGTTTCTTTTAAATTATTAATTAATGCTTCGTAAGATATATTATTTTTCTTTAATAAAATAAGTAAATCATTGGGTTCTTTTTGATTTAATAATTCTACAAATAAATGTTCTATTTCTATTTCATAATTCAATTGGTTAATACAATAATTTGCAGATTTTTCTAAAGCTGAACGAGTAGGTTGGGATAGTTTTGTAATTAAAACCTTAAGGTTACTCATTTAAGACTCACAAGTTTTTCGAATACCAAGCACTAGTTCATAAATTTTGACTTGATATGTTTGTTATGTTGAATATATATTTTTTGAATAAAATCAAAAACTTATCTAAACCTTGCAAAGGTATACAGATTATTCTACTACAAAAATTGTCACTTTTAAACAAAAATTGCATCAGAATTATTAAAAAAAATTCTATCAAAAAATAATAATGTTAATAAACGTAATTAGTATTGACTTTCTGTGTGATTTTTTTGTTAAATTCGCCGAAATGTTCTGTGTGTATAAAAATTGACGAGTAAGAGGGTTTTTTAACAATAATTGTCCACTCTTCAATTATAAACTAAATAATGATGAGGCATATTTTGAAAAAAGGTATTTTAATATCAACTCTTTGTATAACGATTTGTCTAGTAGACAGCTCTGTTTATGCTGGAGATCAAGAAATTAAGCCAATTAAATTAAAAAGTAAGTGTATTAGACACAACCCATTAGCTGCGAATCAGACGGATCAAGAGTTATTAAATATTTACCAACAGGTGTGTGATAAAGACAATGCTTCGCGAGTTAATGATTTGTTAGCTCAAGCGGCCATGCGTATGTATCAGTTAAAGCAACCCATGAATGCATTGCAGTTAGCAAATCAATTGCAACAACAAAACGTGCGAGGCGCGACACTCACAGATGTAACTTTTCTTGCCAGTGTAGAAATTGCAAATAATGCTTTAAAGCATATGCGTTCTGAAGAAATGCGTTATCTCAGTAATGACTCAACTTATCCGCCTGCAAAGCAATTGAGTGACAATATTCGCAGTGCAATTCCGGCACCAGATACATCGACAAGTAAAGCAATTACGGATGAGTCACTTCAAAAAGAAATTCAGCAAACTACGAATTCTCGCCGTACCTCCAATAGGCAGAAAACTCGGACTACACAATCAACCCGAAAAACAGTAAATCAGGTCAACACGACTACGAAACGTCAAACAACAGTGACCCCAACTGTTTCTAAACAACCAAATACTGTTCAAAAGACAGGTTCGAATCCATTCGATTCGTTGAAATAACAATCAGAGGTATAGAGTTATGGCGAAAAGAGAAAGTGTACAGAAGAAACTGCAACGCATTCGACCACCACGCGTCCAGCTAACATATGATGTTGAAGTTGGGGATGGAAAAGAGTCAAAAGAATTACCTTTTGTTGTTGGTGTAATGGGTGATTTCTCTGCGGCTTCTGAATTAGAAAAAACCAAATTAAAAGATAAAAAATTTATCAATGTTGATTTAGATAATATTGATGAAGTTATGGAGTCTTTAGCACCAAGAGCTGCTTTTCAAGTCGATAATACTTTGACTGAGGAAGGTGGTCGCATGTCAGTGGATTTGACATTCAACTCAATGGAAGATTTTAGACCTGAGCAAGTTGTTCAGCAGGTTGATCCATTACGCAAATTAGTTGCTGCACGTGAACGTTTAACAGATCTTCGTAACAAAATCTCTAACAGTGAGCGTCTAGAAGATTTGTTGGATGAGGTCTTACAAAATACAGATCAAGTACGTCAATTAAGTGCGGAGGCTGAAAATGAGTAATGCACAAGCCTTAGCTGCAACAGCAGTAGCCGCAGATTCTAATAATTTATTAGATTCAATCGTTGAGCAAAGTCGCATCGCACGTAATGATGATGAGCATGTTCGCGCTAAAAGTTTAATTGGTGAGTTAGCTAAAGAAGTGATGGCAGGAACAATCACTGTTTCTGAAAATATGACTTTGTCGATTGATAAACGTATTGCTGAAATTGATGCATTGATTTCAAATCAATTAAGTCAAATTATGCATCACGAACAATTTCAAAAAATTGAGTCTACTTGGCGTGGTCTTTATTATTTCTGCCAAGAAACACCATCTAATCCAATGATCAAAATTCGTATGTTAAATACGACGAAAAAAGAATTGGTTAAGGACTTTCAAGGTGCAACGGATTTTGATCAAAGCACATTGTTCAAAAAGATTTATGAAGAAGAATATGGTTCATTTGGTGGTGCGCCATACTCTGCATTGATTGGTGATTTCGAATTTGATCGTACGCCATCTGACATGTATTTATTAGAACAAGTATCGCATGTTGCCGCAGCAGCTCACGCGCCATTTATTTCAGCAGCCAGCCCAAGTATTTTAGGTCTTGAATCGTTTACTGATATCGACCGACCTCGTGACGTATCTAAAATTTTTGAAACTGCTGAATATGTTCAATGGCGATCTTTCCGTGATAGTGAAGACTCTCGCTATGTTGCTTTGACTATGCCACATGTTTTAGGTCGTTTGCCGTACCATCCAAAAGAAGGAACTGCGACAGAAGGCTTCAACTTTGCTGAAGATGTTTCTGGTGAAAATCATCATGATTATCTTTGGATGAATGCTGCTTATGCATTTGGTACACGTTTAACCAATGCATTTGATTCGCATGGTTGGTGTGCTGCGATTCGTGGTGTTGAAGGTGGTGGTTTAGTTGAAGGACTTCCTGTTCACACATTCAAAACTTCAGACGGTGAAGTGGTATTTAAGTGCCCAACTGAAATTGCAATTACTGACCGTCGTGAAAAAGAGCTCAGTGATCTTGGTTTTATTCCATTGGTGCATTGTAAAAATACTGACTATGCCGCTTTCTTTGGTGCCCAATCTACCCAAAAACCGAAGAAATATGATAACGATACCGCAAATGCGAACTCAGCACTTTCAAGTCAAATTCAGTACATCATGGCAGTGTCAAGGATTGCTCATTACTTAAAAGCAATGATGCGTGACAAAGTAGGAAGTTTTGCATCAGCAGGAAATGTTGAAGCCTTTTTGAATGAATGGCTTTCTCAATATGTATTGCTTGATGATGGTGCTTCTCAAGAGGCGAAGGCGCAATACCCACTTCGTGAAGCATCAGTAAAAGTTGTAGAAGATCCTGCTCAACCAGGTCACTACAAATCAGTGGTCTTTTTAAGACCGCATTTCCAGCTGGATGAGTTGTCCGTATCTTTGCGACTCGTGACTGAACTACCGCAGTCCTCAAATTAAAAATGAGATCAGCTAGATAATAACTTTAAATAAATAGAGGTAATTTTTAAATGAAAGATATATACGTTGAGTTTCGCGGCAAATATAAAGTGGATGGTGAGTCTCGTGACTCTGAGCACAAAGGTTGGCTAGAAGTTAACTCTTGGTCGCACAACATCCGCCAACCAAAATCTGCTACTTCGAGTAGTGTTGGTGGCCATACTGCTGAACGTGTTGAACACTCAGACATGATCTTCGTTAAAGATTTAGATGCTACAAGTCCTAAACTTTGGGAAGCATGTTCTGCTGGTTATACATTTGATGAAGTACAAATCGATTTTTACCGTGCAAATGGTGATAAGCGCATCAAGTACTTACAAATCAAATTGAAGCATGTGCTTGTATCAAGCGTAACGCCAACTGTAAATGAAGAAGGTGTACCAACAGAAGCATTTGGTTTGAAATATGCTGCTGTTGAGTGGACATATAATCAACAAGATATTAACGGTACTGCGAAAGGTGCTGTTACTAAGAAATGGTCACTTTCTAATAACACAGCTTCATACGCTGCATAATAGTTATAGTGATTTTCTAATAGAGGTTAATTATTCATTAGCCTCTATTTCTCCCATATTTTGTTTTGTGACATGAATCTAGATCATTTATATCCCTACGGATTTCGATCAACACTATTTGATCGTTTAGTTCCTGAGCATGAAGACTATCTAAGAGGTTTATCTATTCAGCAATTACGAGAATCTGTTGCTCGTGATTTAGAGGATTTACTTAATAGTCGTATTGCACAGTTTGATGAAGACATGGATGACTATCCATTGGCAAAACAATCTATTTTGCAGTTTGGAATTATTGATTTCGTAGGACTCTCAACAGCGAACCCTTTGGATCGAGATAAAATTTGTCAGTCTATCGAACAGTCTATCGCTGCGCATGAACCACGGTTACGTCAGATCAAAGTTGAGATGTTATTAGATGGTCACAATATGGGATCACTATGTTTAAGTATTCAAGCTTACTTAAACATTCATCCATTATACGAACCTGTTTTTTTCGACGCTTTACTGAAACCGACAACACAGCAGTATGTTATTTCTGCTAGAACTTAGTGTGAGCGTACCGTGATAGAACAACTTTTACCGTATTATGAAAAACAATTACAAGAATTTGGTCAGCAATCTAGAGAGTTTGCGCAGAAATATCCCAAAATTGCGCAACGTTTGTCATTAAACCAAGAACAAATTGACGACCCACATATTGAGCGGCTTATTCAAGCTTTTTCACTTATTGCCGCACGTATTGATAAAAAATTAGCGGATAGTTATGACGTTTTTACCCATTCTTTATTTGAGGTTATGTTTCCTCAATATTTACGCCATTTCCCCGCATGTACAGTGGTTAGTTTTGAAGATATAAATAAAATTAAGCAACTTACAACAGCACATATCATTCCTCAAAAAACTGCATTGAAATCTCGAAGTTTTAAAGGAGTTCAGTGTGAATTTAATAGTACGAATGCTGTTCGATTATTGCCGATTACACTTTCAGGATTAGAGTTTTTAACGTCTCCAAGTAGCCATATGCATTTAAATCAAAATGCATCACTTAGCTTAAAATTTGAAATCTTTAATGATGCGCAGAATTGGGTTTTAGACGAAAAGTTACCGATTTATTTAGATGCGATTTCTAATTTCCCATTGCAGGTTTTAGATAGTATTTTTCGCAAAGAGACTGGTTTTTCAGTTCGTGTCGGGCAGCGGCTAGTCCAAATTGATAATCCTTTTGAAGTGATGGGCTTTACTGAGCAAGAAAGTTTGTTGCCTGTTGATCAGCATACCCACCATGCTTATCGTTTATTGATGGAGTATTTTTGCTTCCCAGAGAAGTTTAATTATTTAAACTTAGATCTAAGCCAACTCAAGGCACTGGTAGGGAATAGCAATCATTTTGAAATCTTGATTCATCTTAAGCTCAATTTAAATGATCAAGCCGTTGTTCGTAATTACTCCGAATTGAATGTCGCAAACTTCAAATTATTTACTACACCTGCGATTAATTTATTTGAAAAGCAGGCTGAACCACAAAAAATTTCTTATACACAATTGCAATATCCACTGATTACAGATGCTCATCATCCTGATCTTTACCATGTTTACTCAGTTGTTGAAATGAATATGGTACGAGAAAAGACAAATCAGGAGCAGACTCATCTTCCTGTATTACCTTTTTTTGCAATGAGTCATTATCACAATGACAAAGTACAATTTTTCTATTCATTGAATTACTTATCCTCCCAAAACAAACATAAGCAAATGGGATATTCAATCATTTCAAAAGACCTAAAACCCTATGAAATAAAATCAGATTTTATTAGTACGAAATTACTTTGCTCGAATGGTGATTTACCACATGAAGCTTTGAGTCAAAGTAATAATATTCTAAATCTGAATGATAGTAGTCTGGCAAGACGTGCTCTGATTTTAAAGCGCCCGACATCGCCATTTTATTTTGATCAAAATAAAAATGAACAGTGGCGCATCATTTCACATTTGTCTTTGAATACTTTGGCTTTGATGAAAGGGGATGCATTGAGTCATGTTAAAGAGTTGCTTGCTTTGTATAACTTGCCACATTCCAAAGAAAATATTTTGTTAATTGATGCGCTTAAAAGTCTGAGTTTCTCGATAACGAATAAGCTCGTTCATGCAAAGCCTTTTCCAATGTTTATTCGAGGTGTTCAAGCTGAATTGACTGTGAATAGCAGTGTATTTAGAGGACATAGCTTATATATTTTCATTCAATTATTAAGTCATATTTTTAATCTAAAAGTCCAAATCAATAGTTTCGTCGATGTCGTGGTTAAAGACAGTATTCATCAACAGGAGATGTACCAATGCGTTCAGAACGTTGGTGGCAAGACGCTTCTGTAGTTGATCAGGTTTTTAATCGATCGAGTACATTTGAGTTTATTCAGTCAACACGATTATTGCGTCATGTGCCCAATAGCAGTAGCGTAAAAAATTGGTCGACTGATTTTAAGTTCGACACTTCTTTTAGCTTAAGTTTTCCTGCGACAGAAATTGAAGAATTAAGTTATCAAGATGATCGTATTCATTTGACTAATTTGATTGTCGGTTTAACAGGAACACAAGGAGCTTTGCCATATACATATACCAATAAGATAAAGCAAAGTTCAAGACAACAACGACTTGAGATTAAAGAATTTCTTGGTTTATTTAACCATAATCTCACCGCTAAATACGTAGATGCTAGTCTTACTTATAATTTACCTATCCGTTATGAAGTAGAACAAGAAAATCATTATCTTGATATCTTGCATGCTTTGAATGGCTATGTTCGTGCTCAGCATCAACAACATGATTTAGATGAATATTTCGCTGAATTTTCTGGTTTGATGCAAGGGCAAAACAACACGGCTCACGCTTTGAAAACCGTTTTATCCTGTGTTTTTAATGAACAAGTCAATGTTGAGGAATTTATAAAAGAAAAATTTAAGTTAGGCGAAGATCAGAAAACAACGCTAGGGGGCACAAACCCAAGTTTACTTGGTGTGAATACTTTTTGTGGTGATACGGTTGAGCAGATAGATGGCAAGATTGAAATCCAAATTGGCCCACTATCACGCGAAAAATATTTAGCTTTTTTACCAAACCAACCATTAAATAAAAAATTAAAAGATCTCATCCAAACTTGGTGCAGCCCAACTTTATTTATCGATGTTCGGTTGATTTTAGATAAAGATAACGTCAGTCCTCTGTGTCTTGATTCTAGTCATGAGTTGGGGTTGGGGCAGGGTACATTTCTAATGCCATCAGAACAATTGCATCATAACAAGGAAACTCGTTATGCACTTTTGGGAGCGGCATAATGATTAAGAAAATCCTTGCAACTTTGATGAGCTGCTTTGTATTGGTTGCTCTGATTGTGATTTTTTACTGGCGTGACACACAATATCAACCTGAATCTACTGATTTAATTAATTATTTTATTTTTCTACCTATTGTTATCACAGTTGTTTTACTTTCACCGTGGTTCGTTTATAGCGTTCATCAACATCGCAAGAAGAAAAAGCAGCAGGCATCGAGTCAGCAAGATGAGAGGAGTGATCAGAAGGTTGATGCAGAGCAAGTTAATCAATCTAGCCAATGGATAGCATTGAATGTATTTGCTGCGAGTGCTTATCACTCTTTTGGTGAAAATGATGCAATTGTTGAGGGAATCAAACAATTTACTAGCGCGCAACTTGATACAGCGCTTTTGAATTTTCAAGGACTACCGATTTTATCTTATCGAGTTGCTGATTTAGATCAACAACTCGAACATGATGAAGAATCTGAGCAAGCTTTTCTATCAATTCGTCAGCAACGTATTACCGCATTGCTTCAGCATCAAATTGAACAAAATACTGAATTCCTCATGCGGGTTTCTCAGCATTTAAAAGCTTCAAGTTTATTCTATGAAAGCCAAAGTCTGTATGAATACCGTATGCATCCTGCTTGGACTGATCCAATGCATGATAGTGAAGAAGATCTAGAACCTCAGCAGGTTCAACAAGTTTATCGTATAGACAAACTCAATTTACATATCCTACTGTCTGAAGACCTCCTACATACGTGGAATGAACATGATTGTAATGAATATATCCAAACCATTTTTTATGATTTAGAAATCATTCCTCAAAAATTGCATATCGAATATCACTTTGTGAGTTCTAAATCCTCTGATCAATATTTACTTGAATTATTTGATCGTATTCAAAAACAACCTCATGAGATTTCATGGTTGATTGCTGTCGATTCTGAAATTGATCAAGAAGTTATTGATGAAAAGAGCTGGAACACGAATGCCTATATTCCAGCTGAATTTATCAATAGTTGTTTTGTGGCGCATCCAAGTCTAGAAATAGAGCAGTCCCAGCCTGTAAAAACTTTAAGGTTGGTTGCTCATCAAAATAATTTAAATCAAATATTTAAAGAGTTAGATATCCATGATTTACCGCAATATCAAGATGAAGCTCCATTTGTATTTGTTGCTGAAGATGGATCAGACATCAAAGTTGTAAAGAGACTTGAGCAGTTTTTTGGACAAAGTTCAGTTGAGCAACATCATTATTTGTACTGTAAACCTGCAGTTGGAAATACGTTAAATGTCGCAAAAGTTTTTGCAGTCTTGCTGGCTGCTCAGCTTTCGGATCAATACGTCGCGTTTGTTTATAGTCAAGATTTAAAAGCATTTTTTCAAACTTTCCCAGAGGTCTCAGCAGATCAGGAAAGTGTAGCAATTGCTGATTGATTAATTTTATTAAGAATTCGAGAACTCAATGTACATCATTTTAGGTTATCTATGGCAGTACATCACAAATCCTAAGGCAATCATTGCTTTATCATTATTTGTGGCGCTTATTTCCTCATATTCTTCTATTCCTCGCCATATCTTTTGGGCGTTGGCTGCGACTTATGC
Source organism: Acinetobacter sp. UBA6526 (assembly GCF_002434875.1). Classification (NCBI taxonomy): domain Bacteria; kingdom Pseudomonadati; phylum Pseudomonadota; class Gammaproteobacteria; order Moraxellales; family Moraxellaceae; genus Acinetobacter; species Acinetobacter sp. UBA6526. The sequence goes on from NZ_DJLC01000013.1 coordinate 16,442, forward strand.
TTTGGGGCTAATTGTTTATGGAATTTATTGGTTAATACAAAGAAAACGCCATGCTGCACAAGGCGAAGAGCTTGCTAATGCGATAGAGCAAGAAGGCAACTCAGAAAATGCTCAACAAAAAGATAAAGCCGAGTTGCAACTGATCAATCAGCAGGTGAAAGAATCAATTCAATTGATTCGTAAATCTAAATTGGGGGACAAAAAGGGCAATGCTGCTTTATACGAATTGCCTTGGTACATGGTGATTGGTAATCCTGCTGCTGGGAAAAGTTCTGCAATTTATAATTCTGGATTGAAGTTTCCATTTGAAGAAACACATCAAAAAATGGTTTCAGCAGGGCTGAGTGGAACGCGTAACTGCGATTGGTTCTTTTCAACAGAAGGTATTCTATTGGATACAGCAGGGCGTTATTCCGTTTATTCTGAAGACCATTCTGAATGGTTAGGCTTTTTAAATATTTTGAAGAAAAACCGTTCAAAATCACCCGTAAATGGCCTTATTGTGATTGTCAGTATTGCTGAGTTGGTTAGTCAAAGCCCTGAAAGTTCATTAAAACTAGCTAAAAACTTACGCGCTCGAATTCAAGATTTGACTGAAAAATTAGAAGTTGTGGTTCCAGTCTATTTAGTTTTCTCAAAAATGGACTTAATTGCTGGTTTTACTGAGTTCTTTGATTGCTATGAATCTCAAGAATACAATCAAGCTTGGGGTGCTACTTTACCTTATGAGCAAAGTTCATCTCATAATGCCGTTGAACTATTCGATAAGCATTACAGCATTCTTTACGATGGATTAAAAAGTGTTAGTACAACGCATTTGAGTCGTCGTCATTCACAAAATATTTCACCAAGCGTGATGACATTTCCACTGGAGTTTAAAACACTAAAACCAGCATTGAAGAGTTTTATTGGAACATTATTCGAAGAAAATCCTTATCAATTCCAGCCTGTATTCCGTGGTTTTTATTTCACCAGTGCTTTACAGGAAGGTGCTATTGAAAGTCCAATGACTGAAAATATTGCCCAAGAATTCCAATTACAGCAAATTTCAAATCAAGATCAGGATGGAATAAACTCTTTGCTTACACCTAATCATGGTTACTTCTTACAAGGTCTTTTCTCGAATGTGATCTTACGAGATAAGGATCTCGTTAAACAACATATTAATCCTGCTAAAAAACGTCAGCGTTATATTGCTTTTATTGCTGCTTTGGTGGGTGTGTCTTTGGTTCTGGGCGTATGGGTATGGTCATATCGAAATAACCAGCAATTGATTGCAGATGTACAGGCGGATTTAGATAAAGTTGTACATTTAGAAAAAGCATCTGGACAACAATTATCAACCCAACTTGAATCTTTACTGATTTTGCAAGAGCGTTTACAACAGCTAGATGAATTTGATGCAAATCGCCCTTTAAAATTTAGTTTTGGTTTATATCAAGGTAATCAGTTACGCGAAACTCTAAAAGCTGAGTATCTGAAAGGGGTTCAGCAGATTGTTTTAACACCGACACAGCAAAATATTGCACAGTATTTACAGCGTGTGAAAAATAATGAGGCAACGCTCAAAGCCAATCATGCAAATGTTGAAATTAAACAAGTTGCCAAGACCCAACAATATTTAGAACCATCAGATAGCAATCCTCAAGATGCCTATAACGCCTTGAAAGCATATCTTATGTTGAGCAATCCTGAATATATGGATAGTAGTCATTTGAGTGATCAGGTGTCTAGATTCTGGCGCTCTTGGTTAGATGCAAATCGTGGTGATATGCCGCGTGGTGAGATGATTCAAGATGCTGAGAAAATTTTATCTTATGCGATGTCTTTAGCGAATCAAGAAGGTTTCCCTACGTTAGAAACAGATGCACAAGTGGTGGACCAAACACGCCAAGTTTTATTGTCTGTCATACGTGGTATGCCTGCGCGAGATCGTGTTTATAACGAAATCAAAATGCGTGCTGCAGTACGCTTCCCAGCAGTCACAGTTGGTCAAATCGTGGGCGAACAAAACCGTAATATTGTTTTGGGAAGTTATGCATTACCAGGTGTATTTACTCATAAAGCATGGGATGAATATGTAGAACAAGCGATTGATGATGCCGCAAATAAACCAACCAATAGTAAGGATTGGGTGCTGAACAGCAATCAATCTGATGATTTGACTTTCTCTGGTAGTCCTGAACAGATTCGTAAGCAATTGGTTGCATTATATAAGCAAGAATATGTAGCTGAGTGGAAGAAGTTTCTGAACGGTATTTATTACGCAAAAGCCGATCAATTCAGCCAGCAAGTAAAAACGATTGATGTTTTGGGTGAACCTGAAAACTCGCCAATTCGAGCATTATTACAACGGATTGCAATAGAGACGAACTGGGATAATCCGATTGTACAAGCTGAACTTGCTGTGCCTGAAAAAGGTTTTGTGGCATGGTTTAAACGAAAAGTTTTAAATAATACAGATGATAAAGCTGCTGCACAGGCAGTGAATAAAGCGCAAGGTGCGATCTCTCAAGAATATCAAATGTTCTATCAGCTCGTTCGTAAGCGGGATGATTTGCAAGATAAATCGTTGTTTGATGAGTACATGAACAATCTTGCTCAAGTGCGTAGTAAGTTTAATGATTTAAAAACTGCTGGTGAAATTGGGCCGAGCGCGATGACATTGGTGAAACAAACCATTAATGATCAAAACTCAGTCTTTAATGTAACTCAGAAATATGTTGATGAAAAAATGATGGTCGGTTTGAAAGACACCGATCAGCAATTATTACAAAAGCTATTGATGGGACCATTAACGCAATCATTTGCAAGTTTGATTGTTCCGACTCAGGATGAATTAAATAAACTATGGGGTATTCAAGCTTATCAACCATTCCAAGCGAATTTAAGTCAAAAATATCCCTTTAACTCAGGTGTTACTTTACAAGCAACAAGTAATGAAATAGCTCAAATTTTTGGTGAGACTGGAAGCATTTCAAGATTTGTTAAAGAAGCCTTAGATCCATTTGTCATACGCCGAGGATACGTTCTTACTTCAAAAACGTGGAAAGATTTAGGCATTAGTTTAAATCCACAATTTGTTATGGCTTTCCAACAATATGTTGAACCAATCAATGGGATGGCGACAGGCAGTTTAGATCAGCCTGCTGCTGCGCCTGCTTCAAATCAGTCTAATTTCCAATTTTATCCATTACAAAATCCACAGTATTTGTCTTACACGATTGATATCGATGGTCAGCGGATGGTCTTTGAAAATGGTATTCAGCAGTGGGTAAACTTCGTTTGGCCAAATAAGGGAGCGATTCCAGGTGCACGAATCACGGCTGTTGATTTAGAAGGGACGACGCATACGATTTTTGAAGAGCCCGGCGAATATGGGATTAACCGTTTAATTGATGCGGCACAACGCAAAGAACAAAATGGCAGCTTTGAAATGACGTGGACGAGCAAGGCCGAGCCATCTCTTTCAATTAAAGTAAAGTTCAGATTGATCAGTGGAAATAGCTCAGGAAATATTGGCTCTAGTCGTGGATATGCTGGATTGAAATTGGTCGATAAAGTGGTAACAGACAAAGCTGTTCGTGTTGTTGCAGCGCAAGCAACGCCAGCTGGAGAGGGTGTGAAAGCACCGCCAGTTTTATCACCACAATCAGGAGCAGTACAGCAATGATAGGGATGATCATCATTAAGCGAGAGGTGCTGATATGCGGCAATTAAAAAGCACCCCATTGTATTATGGAAAGACACCTGCAAGAGGGGATTTCATTAAGTCCAAAGGTCAATATGCTTTGATCCAAGTGCTTGATCAGTGGATTACTGAAGCACTAGAGGTTGCAATGCGTACTCCTGAGTTTAAACAACGCTACGCTTCCTTACCTGCACTTGACTTCTTTATTGCCAATCCAGCCGAGCCAATGTTTTTGGCTGCAAATTTGATTGCCAGTCAAGACAGTTCTGGACGTGCTTTTCCAATGGTGGTAAGTCAGCTACTCGAGGTTGAACAACCATACCAAAACCTATTGCAAGCGCCGTACATTTATAAAGCTGTTTTGGTGGATTTATTCCAAAGAAATAGAGTGCTTCGTAGTATTGCTGATACCAATATCATGATTGAAAAGTTGAATAATTTACCGAATGTTATTCAAGTATTTACATCCATTGAATGTAATAGCTTTTATGAAAATCATACGATGCACTCATTTGCTCAATTGATGAAGATTAATGTGTATGAATTGGCTCAAAGTATGATTGGTCTTGGGCTTTTGCTACAGCCAATTTTAAAGAGTGGTACAAACCGTTTAAATAAAGTGCTGATTCTTCCAATTAATAACCATATGTATTGTTATGAAATCGCTGCTTTTTGGGTAGGAATGATTGGTCGATTCTTAGGAAGTAGTAACACTGAGGTGTTAATAGGGATTTTACATCGCGATGAACCACTCCTGTTTATTGGCTTTCAAGGTGCAGACATTATGGCACTGAGTGATATTTTCACTCAAAACATGCAGAGTGAGCATTGGGTTTCTTTGATTCAAGCACAATGGATCGATGCTTATCTTGAACAGAATGCAGGTCTTGCGACATTAGAGCAATCTCTTTGTCAGCGTCAATTGAGCCTAAATCAAGGTTTAAAACTTTTCAGACAAACTTTTTTAGATGAGTAATGATGAAAAATAATTCGAAAGTGATATTGGCTACACTATCTTTTGGGCTAACTGTTTTAAGTTACAGTGCCGCGATTAATGCTGCCCCGATAGTCGTAGAGGGTGTTGTACCGAATGATGCAAGCAAACAGGCGATCTTAACTAAAATGCAGTCGGTTTATGGTGCAGACCAAGTCGTAGACAAAATACAAGTACGACCTGTTTCTGCGCCTAATGATTGGAGTGATTCTGTTACTCAAGTCATTACTTCTGATTTAAAAAAAGTGAAGCAGGGTCAATTGAATGTTCGTGGCACTCAGATCGAATTGACAGGAAAAATGACTGACCCGAATGAGATAACACCAACAACATCGAAATTTGAATCATTGGTTCAACAGCCTTATCGTTTTAGTGCACAACTTACGGTAAATCAAGCCGAGCAAAAAATTATTGACGATGCGCTTAAAAATCGCATCATCGAATTTGAATCAGGAAGTGCAATATTAACTGCGGCAGGTAAAAGTATTCTTGATGAAATGGCTATAGCGTTAAATAAAGTAGGTACTAAGAAAGTCAAAATCATTGGTCATACTGATAGTTCTGGTGATGCAGCTAAAAATACAATTTTGAGTCAAGAACGTGCTGTAGCTGTACAAAATTATTTAGTAAGTAAAAATATTGTGATCGATCGTTTGAGTACAGAGGGTAAAGGTTCTAGCCAGCCAGTCGCTGACAATGCAACTGCTGATGGGCGGAGAAAAAATCGTCGAATCGAGTTTGAAGTACTTTAATCAATTGAAAAGTATAAGAGAGATATCCACATGGCAACACCTTATATTGTTATAGGCTGTCCAACGACAGGTGGTGGGCAAGTAATTACTGGAAATAGTAGTTTTTTAGTTGAAGGCATTCCTGTTGCTTGTGTTGGCGATAAAGCAACTTGTCCAAAACATCAAACAGTTGCCACAATTATTGCGGGTGATCCCACAGTTCAAGTGATGGGTAAAGCTGTGGCAAGAGTAAATGATGCTTTGTCATGTGGTTGTAAGTTGTTGCCTAAGCAGAGTTTGGTGGTAAAGGGATAAATCTATTTTAAGAGATATTAGAGCTTAAAATACTTTGCTAACTAAGTATTCTAGCCGATACGTTTCCCTTAAATTTGAAAAGAATGATTAGCTAAATCTCATTTTTAGTGTATCTTTATCAAGCGATATGTTTTTAGAAACATATCGAAATATGAGGATAGAAAATGCTGATCAAAAGACATAAGAAACATACGATAGGGATGATTTTTGGAAGTTTATTAATAAGCTCTCAAATCTATGCAGCTGATTCAGTAACCATTTACGCTGCTGCCAGCTTAACCAATGCAGTAAATGAATTAGATGTGTTGTATGAAAAAAATTATAAGACGCAAGTGAAAACCTCCTATGCTGGGTCTTCAACATTAGCGAAGCAAATCGAGGCAGGTGCTCCAGCTGATGTATTTATGTCGGCAGACATACAATGGATGGATTACTTACAGAATAAACAAATCATTAACGCCAAAGCTCGTATTAATTTATTAGGGAATCGCCTTGTGCTGATAACCCCTAAAGATCATCCTCTAAAACTTAAAATGGTTAAAGGGTTCGATCCAAGTAAGGTACTACAAGGTAAGGTATGTACAGGGGATACCAATAGTGTTCCAGTCGGAAAATACGCCAAGCAAGCTTTAAACTCACTCGGATGGTGGGAAACGATAAAACCTCGGCTTGTTGAAACAGAAGACGTTCGAGTGGCTTTAAATTTTGTTGCTAGGGGAGAATGCCAAGCTGGAATTGTTTATGCAACAGATGCTGCTATCAGCAAAGACGTCGTGATAGCAGGTATTTTCCCAGAAGACACTCACCCTCCAATTATTTACCCGATTGGTCTAGTTAAAAAGAATGCGGATTCAGTAAAGTTCTATCAATTTTTACAAAGTCAGCAGGCTAAAACTATATTTCAAAAGTATGGGTTTAGCGTATTAAAGTGATTCAGTCATGATATTAAGCCCAGATGAGTTAGAAGTACTGAAGCTGTCTTGTAAAGTGGCTGCAAGTTGTCTCATCTTTAGTTTGATTCCAGCCATATTCATCGCTTGGGTTTTAGCAAGAAAAGAGTTTTTTGGTAAATCTCTATTCGAAACATTCATTTTTCTTCCTTTAGTTTTACCTCCAGTGGTGCCAGGTTATTTATTACTGCAAGTTTTTGGAAATCGTGGATTAATTGGGCAATATCTCGCACCTTATGGATTGGAGTTTGCATTTAATTGGAAAGGAGCTGTGTTGGCTTCCGCTGTTATGGGTTTTCCACTTCTGGTCCAATCGGTACGCTTAGCAATAGAGCTGGTTGATCAACGTTTAGAAATGGCTGCCAAAACTTTGGGTGCTTCTTCGCTTGGTGCTTTCATGCAAGTGACCTTGCCTTTAGCCAGTAGTGGAATTTTAGTGGGTGGAATTCTTTGCTTTTGTCGTAGCTTAGGTGAGTTTGGCGCGACCATCAGTTTTGTAGGTAATGTTGCAGGTGAAACACGAACTTTACCTTTGGCGATGTATAGTTTGATGCAACAACCAGATACTGAGACGGCTGTTTGGCGATTGATTATGATTTCATTGTCGGTTGCATTTTTTGCATTGTGGTTTGCTCAATGGTTCAACCGTTATCAAAGAAATAAACGTGGTTTTTCATCATGATTGATTGTCATATCTCGATCCAGCAAGGGCAGTTTCACCTTGATCAAGCTTTTAGCTCTGCACATGCTGTAGTTGGTCTATTTGGTGCATCGGGTTCGGGCAAGACAACAATTCTTCATAGCATTGCAGGTTTGATTACGCCTCAATCTGGATGGATAAAAGTTCAGGGTCAGACGTGGTTTGATCACCTACATAAAATAAACCTGAGCACGCAACAGCGCCGTGTTGGTTTAGTTTTTCAAGATGCACAGTTATTTCCTCATAAGAATGTAATGCAAAATCTGTTGTTTGGTTTTAAGCATATTCGACCAGAGCAGCGTCAGTTTGAACTCGACTATATTGTAGATTTGCTTAAATTAGGACATTTGACTGAGCGTATGCCGATCAAGCTTTCTGGTGGAGAAAAACAACGTGTTGCATTAGGACGTGCGTTGTTATATTCACCTCATTTATTGTTAATGGATGAACCGTTGTCTGCGCTTGATGCTGATCATAAAGCTGAAATTATTCCTTTTTTTCAAATGGTTAAAAATGAATTAAAGATTCCTATGCTTTATGTCAGCCATGACAAATCAGAGCTTGAACAACTGACCGAAGACATTTGGTATTTATAAGTAGCGTTGTAACAAAGCTAAAAACTTCTGCATTTCCTCATCATTTACATGATCTGCATCTTTCAGCACATGTTGTTTTAAATGTTGCTCTATGAGCTGATTCATTAAACCATTTACCGCACCTTTGACTGCGGCAACTTGTTGTAAAACTTCAATACATGAGCTTTCTGGGTTGAGTATGGACTTTTCAACAGCCGCAACTTGTCCTTGGATTCGTTTAACCCGATTTAAAATTTTCTTGTCATGATGGAGATGAGACATACTTTTTTTCCAAAAAAATATATACTGTAGGGGAGTATATTTTAAAGCTAAAACAAATGCAGCATAGTAACCTAGAAAGACGTCATTCACATCAGTTTGATCAAGGCAATCCTCTAGCGCAAAAGCGTATTTTAATTGCAACAATTTTGACTGCAATCATGATGGTTTTAGAAATAGCGGGCGGTTGGATTTTTAATTCAATGGCGTTATTGGCTGATGGTTGGCATATGAGCTCTCATATGTTGGCTTTAGGTTTAGCTTATTTTGCTTACCGAATGGCACGTCATTATGCGCATGATCCACGATTTAGTTTTGGTACTTGGAAAATTGAAGTCTTAGCTGGTTATAGCAGTGCAATCTTATTGATGGTTGTTGCTTTAATGATGGGTATTCAATCACTTGAGCGCTTATTTAATCCTGTTACGATTCATTTTAATGAAGCAATTCCGATTGCGATTGTTGGGCTAGTGATTAATTTAGTTTGTGCTTGGTTACTACATGAAGGTGGACATGATCACCACCATCATGATCATCATCATGGACATTCACACCATCACCATTCACATGATCATCATCATGATTTAAATCAAAAAGCGGCTTTTTTACATGTAGTTGCTGATGCCGTAACTTCAGTTTTTGCGATTATTGCTTTATTTGCAGCTAAATATTTTGGTTGGAATTTTTTAGATGCACTATTAGGACTTGTTGGAGCATTGTTGGTCGCAAAGTGGTCTTGGGGATTGATTCAGGAAACAGGGAAGACGCTATTAGATGCTGAAATGGAGCATCCTGTGGTCGCAGAAATTCGAGAGCTGATTGCAACGTTTAAGGATGTTGAAATTACTGATCTGCATGTGTGGAAAGTGGGCAAGGGTAAATTTTCTTGTATTCTCGGTTTAGAGACGACAAGTGCTGATTTAAACCCTGATCAAATCAAAGCTGAATTATCGATTCACGAAGAAATTGTACATGCCTCCATTGAGATTCATCACATCTAATCGATAAACCACACTAAAGCTGAATTCTCCTTAGCTCTAGTGTGGTTTGATTTTTTTAGATAAGTAAATATACGGCTAAACCACAAAGCGCTGAGACAAAAATCACGTACAGGACGTTGATTTGAAATTTAAATAAAGCGATCAATGCGGCAATGGTGATGAGTGCTGCACTATAATCAAAAGCTTGTTCAAAGCCATTTGGCCAAAGTACATGATAACTAAAAAATAATGCCAAATTTAATATGACACCGACGACTGCTGCTGTAATGGCAGTTAAAGGTGCTGTAAATTTCAATTCATTGTGGGTGGATTCGATAATTGGAGCACCAGCTAAAATAAATACAAAAGAAAAAAGAAAAGTAAACCACGTAACGATGATTGCACCTACAACACCAGCAATAAAGAGATGCTCTACACCGAATAAAGCTTGATTAAAAGCACCCACAAAACCGACAAAAGCAACGATCATGATTAATGGGCCTGGTGTGCTTTCACCTAATGCAAGACCATCAATCATTTGTGTTGGATTGAGCCATGCATAATGATCAACTGCACCTTGATAAACATACGGCAACACAGCATACGCGCCACCAAATGTCAGTAAAGCAGCTTTGCTAAAGAACCATGCCATTTGAGTATAGGTATGTTGCCAACCTAAGCTGAAGCTCAAAATAAGTATCGGCAAACACCATAAAATAGCGGCAATGATTAAAATTTTCCCGAGTCGAGACCAACTAAAGATCGCATGTTGGGGTAAAGGAGTATCATCATCAATGTGTGCAGTGCCGTATTTTTTTTGCTGATGCTGTGGAGCATTTTGTTGATTAAATAACTGAGGATAATATTTGCTGAATACATATCCAGATGCTGCCGCAAAAAAAATAATGAGGGGAAAAGGAAGACTAAATACAAAGATGGCAATAAATGCTGCGACAGCAATTAACCATAAAAGGTGATTTTTTAAAGTTCGATGGCCAATACGATACGTTGCATGAAATACGATGGCTGTCACTGCGGGTTTAATCCCATAAAAAAGCCCCGCAATAATTGGAACATCACCAAATTGAATATAAATCCACGACAATAAAATCAGTAGAAAGAGAGAGGGTAAAATAAACAGTATCCCTGCGATTAGTCCACCAACGTTTCGGTGCATCAGCCAACCCATATAGGTCGCTAATTGTTGTGCTTCAGGGCCCGGTAATAGCATGCAATAGTTCAGTGCATGTAAAAATCTTTGTTCTGAAATCCAGCGTTTTTGTTCAACTAGCTCGTGATGCATCACAGCTATTTGACCTGCTGGTCCGCCAAAACTGATAAATCCCAGTTTTAACCAAAACCAAAAAGCTTGCCAAAATGGGATTGCTGGCTGGGTTGAAACATCGTTGGATTGCTGCATTCAGATTTCTCAGTATATTCTTTTACTCATTTAGGTCATTGAAATAAATCACCTAAGTCAGACAGGATATCTTAACGATTGAATAATTCAGAATGATGAATATCTAAGGTAGCTTCAATTGAATTCATCAGATAATCTTAATTTCTATATATTAAAAAAAAATAAGTAACGCACTTTTTCTTATTTTTAATCATAAAGCGTGGCGCATAACATAAGTCGATATTGTTGAAAGATCATCTAATTATGGCCATCAAGAACACGAAGCCGCTCATTGTTACAGCAATCGTCCTAGTGGCGATTGTTGCTTTTATTGTCTATCAAAGTCAAAAAGATGCTACTCCAAACCTATCTAAAAATGGTCAGACCGTGGTGATAGCTTATCAAACTGGTGTGGATCCAACTAAGGTTGCTCAAGCCAATGGTGATTATGAACGTGATAGTAATCAAGCAATTCAATGGCGTAAATTTGATGCGGGTTCAGATGTGGTCAATGCATTAGCTTCGGGCGATGTCGTGATTGGCAATATTGGCTCAAGTCCATTGGCGGCTGCAGCCAGCCGTGATTTACCGATTGAAGTGTTTTTGGTGACAGCAAAATTAGGTGGTTCTGAGGCATTGGTGGTCAGCAACAAATCAGGCATTAAAACGCCGCAGGATTTGATTGGAAAAACCATCGCCGTGCCATTCGTTTCAACCACACATTACAGCTTATTGTCCGCTTTAAAGCATTGGAATATTGCAGACAATCAGGTCAAGATCATCAATTTGCGTCCACCTGAAATTACAGCGGCATGGGAACGTGGTGATATCGATGCGACTTATGTTTGGGAACCTGCATTGAGTAAAGTCAAAGCCAGCGGCCATGTTTTAACAGACTCGAAACAGGTCGGTGAATGGGGCGCGCCAACTTATGATCTTTGGGTGGTTCGTAAAGACTTTGCCGAGAAAAATCCTGAGTTCTTGAAAGCATTCGTGAAGACCAGTTTGCAACAGATCGAAGCCTATAACCAAGACCCAAAAGCATTTGAACAAAATGCGGACAATATCCAAAAAATTGCTCAACTGACAGGCTCTGATGCGAAAGATATTCCTTTACTGTTGTCAGGCAATATTTATCTGAATGGCCAGCAGCAACACGCGACTTTAGCAGGTGAATTTGCCAAGAATATTTTTGATACAGCGACTTTCTTAAAAAGTCAGGGCAAGGTCGATCAGGTGAAGCCTGATTATCAAGCCAATGTCACCACCCAATTCTTACAGCCATAGGAGATCGAAATGAGCGTATTAGCTGCTGAGCATCTTCATTTAACTTTTCCAAAGCAGACTGTACCTGTATTGCAAGATATCAATCTGAAGATTGAAGAAGGGACTTTGACGGTAATTTTGGGTGAGTCTGGCTGTGGTAAAACCACGTTGTTAAATATCTTGGCAGGCTTCCAAGCACCGAGTTCAGGTCAGATTAAACTGGATAATGAAGTCGTGACTGCGCCTGATGCGCGCCGTGCGGTGGTCTTTCAGGATCATGCCTTATTGCCGTGGTTAAATGTCTCGGAAAATATTGGTTTTGCTTTACAGCTCAAGGGCTTGAAAGCTCAAAAAATTCAATTGCAAGTCGATGCAATACTGAAAATTGTGGGTTTAAGCCATGTTGCTCAAGCCAATATCTGGGAATTATCGGGTGGCATGAAACAACGTGTTGGGATCGCACGTGCTTTGATTAGCCACGCAGCCTTTATTTTATTAGATGAGCCTTTTGCAGCTTTAGATGCTTTTACTCGTGAAACCATGCAACAGCTGGTTCTAGATCTGTGGATTGAACAAAATAAATCGTTCTTCCTGATTACTCATGACATCGAAGAAGCTTTGTTGTTGAGTAATCAACTGGTGTTGATGACAGCTCGACCTGGCAAGATCGTGGAAACTTTAAAGCTGGATTTTGCAGATCGTTATAAGCAGGGCGAATCGATTCGAGCAATTAAATCCGATCCAAAATTTATTCAATTACGTGAGCAATTGTTTGAACGTTTACGCGTGCAGAAACAAGCAGGGCATGAGGTGGCTGTATGACAGGGCAAGCAAAGAATACAGCCTATGAGGTGAGTAAGGTCGAGGAACTAGAATCGACAAACCAAGCACAGTCGGGTTCGTTTTTTAGTCCAATTGGTGCTTTTTTTACACGCCATCGTAGTTTAGCGCTGAGCCTTTCCAGTGTCTTGAGCGTATTGGTGATCTGGTATTTGATCACGGCATTAAAAATTGTCCCGAGTCTATTTTTGCCGAGCCCACAAGCAGTATGGCAAAAATTTCTAGAAGTCAGCCAACAAGGTTTTATGAAAGCCACTTTATGGCAGCATTTGGCCGCGAGTATTTCTCGTGTTTTGTTGGCTTTAGTTGCTGCGATTGCCATTGGTGTACCTTTGGGTTTATGGATGGGATTGAACAAATGGGTACGTGCTGTACTGGATCCTTTGGTTGAGTTATTGCGTCCGATTCCACCATTGGCTTATTTACCCTTATTGGTGATTTGGTTCGGCATTGGTGAAACCACCAAGGTACTTTTGATTTTCTTTTCGATCCTTGCACCTGTGATTATCAGCAGTACCCATGGCGTGCTGAGCCATCAGCTCAATCGTGAACGTGCCGCCTTATCGTTAGGGGCAAGCCAATCACAAGTGTTTTGGCATGTGATTCTGCCGACGGCCTTACCGCATATTTTAACGGGTATTCGTATTGGTTTAGGCGTTGGTTGGTCAACCTTAGTGGCATCAGAATTAGTCGCGGCAGATCGTGGTATTGGTTTTATGGTGCAGTCAGCGGCGCAGTTCCTGATTACGGATACCGTCGTGCTTGGCATTATTGTGATTGCGATTGTTGCAGTCAGTTTTGAATTATTCTTGCGTTGGTTACAACAGCAATTATCTCCTTGGTATGGTCAACAGCTGTAAGTGCAAATGGTAAAGATGAGAGAGTTAGAGATGACGTTAAATATTGAAATGATTAAACCAACAATCGGTGCAATTATTCATGATGTTGATTTAAACACGGCTGATGAAAATACTAGGCAACAAATTCAACAGGCTTTGCTGGATCATCATGTTATTTTCTTCCGCAATCAGCAGCTTGCACCTCAGGCGCAAGCGGAGTTGGCACGTAGTTTTGGTTCTTTGCACATCCATCCGATCTATCCATCTATTGATAATGTGCCTGAAATCATTGTACTGGATAGCTGGAAACAAAACTTGCGTGATAATGAGCTTTGGCATACCGATGTGACCTTTAGCCAGAAGCCACCATTGGGCTGTGTATTGCAAGCGATTAAGATACCGCCTGTAGGTGGCGATACGTTATGGTCGAGTGGGGCGGCTGCATTTGCTGTGCTAGATCAAGATTTACAGACGAAGTTAAAGGGTTTAACCGCAACGCATGATATTCGTCAATCTTTCCCGATTGAGCGTTTTGCGCATAATGATGTTGAGCGTCAAAAGCTGGAAGAAACCTTTAAGCGAAATCCACCTGTTGTTCATCCTGTGGTGAGAACGCATCCAGTTACAGGTCAGCCAATTTTGTTTGTGAGTGAAGGTTTTACTACGCGTATTAATGAGCTGGATGAGACGGAAAGTGCTGAGTTGTTGCAGTATCTATTTGCACATGCCACCAATGAGCAGTTCCATTTGCGTTGGCAGTGGCAAGCGGGTGATGTGGCGATTTGGGATAATCGTTGCACGCAGCATAAGGCTTTATTTGATTATGGGGATGCGCATCGAATTATGCATCGTGCCACGATTAATGGTGATGTACCATTTTATCAAGTGGCAAGCTAAAATTTAGTTTTGATAAAAAGCTTGGGTAAAATCCTGAGCTTTTTATTTTATAGTTTGATCGTCTTTGTGGGATCTTACGGAGATCTCATCCTATTTTTGGATAAGCTTTCTTTTTCTCTCTTACTTTTCAGGGATGAAAAGTAACAAAAATCCTTTGTTTGGCTGATGATACTTCCTTGTATCACAGCCAAACTGGCGGCATCCATGCCGCCGAGCGCGGTAGTGAATATTTGCGAAAATTTAAAATTACAAGAAAAAAGCATTTCCGGTTCTCTTTTATCTGCGCTTGGAAATTTCTAGACCGTTTTATTCTTAGATATTAAGTAAGGTGAGTCTCTTGTTTATAAACAGAAGGCGCTTGTCCTGTCCAACGTTTAAAGGCGCGTCGGAATTCACGTAATTCGCTAAAGCCCAATTGTAGGCTAATCTCACTCATGGATAGGTTCTTTTTCAGTAATTGTTTAGCTTTACGCTCCAAGACATTTTGTCGAATTTGTTGGAAACTCAAACCTTCAGAGAGTAATTTACGTCTTAGATGGCGTTCACTCATTTGCAAATGATCTGCTGCTTGTTGCATCTCAAAACGTTCAGGTAAATGTTGTTCAATCAAATGATCGAGTAAATGTACATAGCCGACTTGGTTGAGCTGATCAATTTCTTTTAAAGCTTGTTTGCAGATTTGTATCGCCGTAGCGTAGTTCGCTGGGCTGTAATTTTTGAGATTTCGATTGAGCATGCTGCTTTTAAAATGAATTTTATTGCTGGTAGTATTTAACTGAACAGGGCAGCCGAAAAGATATTGATAATCTTCTAAATTTGCGGTGGGAGCATAGTTAAGTTCAAGCCCAATAACATCATCGTGGTCACCTAAAATTGCATTTAAACAGGCAATTACACTACTAAATAATTCATCGTAAAAAAAAGCTTTGAGATCAAAAGTTGGGCTCGGTTCAGTCACTTCGAGCGTACAAATATCATCAAGAATTGAAAATTCGATATTCAACACACTACCTGAAACGCGATGAAATTCGAGTGCTATTTCCAGCGCATCGGCAACAGTCTTACAAGATTGCATTGCAAAGCCTAATATTCCCATCGAAATGAGACCTTCACTACGACCCATTTTTAAACCTAAATCAGGTTGGCCGTAGGCAGTGATTGCCTTACGAATAACATCACACATTTGGCTAAAACGAACAAAGCCATTGCTTTGCTGGACTTGATCTAAATCTAAACCAGAATCTTCAAACCATTTTTTATAATCCCATTCTTGTTGTTCTGCATAGTGGATCAAGCTTGCCAAAATCGTAGCTGGTATAAATTGCTGTGTGCTTTCCGCATGAATGATTTGTTTAGGCATAAGTCCGTTTAGCCCCCCCAAAAAGAAGATTCTTTAACCCTTTTGGGTATCTCATAATTTTGTTTAACTTTCAACATGCTTTATTGCAGTTAGAAAAAGAATTTACAAAGGATGTGCCAATGTATCAAGTTGGTTGGGATAAACAAGAAATCAAGATTGCACCGAAAGGCTATGCCATGTTTGGCTATGGTCAATGGTCACATCGTGCTTATGAGCAGCGAACCGCTTTGTATGTGCGAAGCTTTAGTATTGTGGATCAGCAACAGAGTCGACTGATTCTGTGTTGTTTAGATTTAGGCTGTATTACTCATGCGATGCGAAGTAAGACCGTCGCTCGATTAAGAGAAATGTTGGGTGCTGAGTTTGATGAAAATCAATTGGTACTCATGGCAACACATACCCATTCAGGACCGGGGGGCTGCGCGCATGAAGCCTTATATAATATGCCCACGCCAGGATTTGTTCCTGAACATGTCGATGCAATAGTGCATGCGATTGTTCTCAGTATTCAGACTGCAATTGAAAATGAACAAAATACTGAAATCGGTCTTTCTACTCAACATTTTGAAAATGATACGCCTGTTGCATGGAATCGCTCAATCCGTGCTTATAACCGAAATCCAGAGGTGATTGAGCATTCAGAACATGAAACGCATTTAGCAATCAATCGTGAAATGCAATTGATTGGTTTTTATAGAGAGCAGAAATTACAGTCATTTATTTCTCTGTTTGGTGTGCATGCCACCTGTTTAGGAAATAGTTTAAGTGCTTATGATGGTGATAATAAAGGTTATGCCGCGTCATTTTCAGAGCAGGCTTTAATTGAACGCGGAATTGAAAATCCAGTCACGATTTTTGCTCAAGCAACAGCTGGCGATGTGTCACCGCATTTTCATGGCAAAGATCAACTCAAGATTCGCAACAAGATTAAAGGCGAGCAGGAATATTACTATGCTCAGCAAAATGGTCGTTATCAAAGTGATTTGGCATTAACTGGTTTGCAGCAACCAATGCAGAAAGTGCAAGGTCAGATTGATGCAATTTTTTCTTATGTTGATCTGAGCCATATTGACGTTCCCCCTGAGTTTGCACATGGCAAGAAGGATGCAAAAACCAGTCAGCCCTGTCATGGTGTAGCATTTTTTGCGGGTACGCCTGTGGATGGTTTAGGTGCGCCAAAGCCATTGATCAAAGGGATGCAATTTCTCGCTGATCAATTTAAAAAGCAAAAATTAAAGAGTGACGCTGCGCATGATTTTACTGCTTATCAACAGCTATACGCTTCACAAGGGCCGAAGCAGATTTTGCTTGAAGCTGGCGCTAAAAAAATATTAGGTCAACCGATTGGTTTTCCTCCCAGTATTCTTGATCCATTGATTGCAGAGATGAATCGACAAGTCCGTGCTGGCGCGATTCAACAAAGCCCACTCGTTCCGAGTATTGTGCCGCTACAGATTGTTCGTTTAGGCAATTTAGCGCTTGTTTGCTGTCCGGGCGAGTTTACGACGATTGCAGGGCAACGCGTTATGGAAACAGTAAAGCAACAACTCATTGGTAAATCGTCAATTGATCGAGTTTGGCTTGCCTCATATTGCAATGATTACATGGGATATGTCACCACCCATGAGGAATATCAACAACAAGCCTATGAAGGTGGACATACCTTATTTGGACAATGGACCTTAGCTGCTTGTCAAAGCAAGTTTAAATTATTCGCTGAGCAATTATTGTTGGATAAAAAATACCGCGACTACGATCAAGCAACACGACCGAAATTAATTCCACTTCAAGAACTAGCAAAACGTACCAATCATGGAAATCTAAAAACTGCTGTGAGCCAAGGAGAGGCTGTATGAGTGATAGGCATCAAGGGAAGTGGTCAAATTGGTCTGGTTTTCAAACGTCCAATCCGCAGCAAATTTTACAACCTGCAAACATCCAAGAGCTTCAGAATATCGTCAGAGATCATGACAAGATTAGAGTGGTCGGTGCAGGGCATTCATTCACGCCATTGGTATGTACAGATGCAACCTTATTGTCTTTAGACCATATTGCGGGTGTTGCATCGACGGATACTAATCGATGTCAGAGCAGCATTTATGCTGGGACACGCTTATATGATTTAGACCAACATCTACAGCAGCAATCGATCAACCAAGCCTTGATGAATCAGGGTGATATTGATCAGCAAAGCTTAGCTGGAGCTGTTTCTACGGGAACACATGGTACAGGTGCAGATTTACATTGTATTTCTGGTTATGTTGAAGCTTTTGAGTTATTGACGGCTTCTGGTGAAATCCTGACATGTAGCCGAACAGAGCATCCCGAAATCTTTGCTGCTGGACGAGTTTCTTTGGGTAGCATGGGAGTCTTAACTAAGATCACCATGCAAAATCGCCCGCGTTATAAGCTTAAAGAACATATTGAACTTCGTCCTGTAGAGGACATGATGCAACATATTCATCAATGGAAGCAACAACATCGACATATCGAGTGCTTTGTATTTTCGTATGAAAAGCAATTGATGCTGAAAACTTTAGATGAGACAGAGGAGGATATTTTGCCTAGGAAAGAAAATTTTCCTTCGGATGATACTTTACTCACGATGTGCTCAGAGTTAACTAGAACATTTCCTTCATTGAATCCTCATTTACAAAAGCTGTTAGGCATCTTTGTCAAACCGACCACCTATGTCGATTGGTCGAGCAAAATATTTCCGACGCCACGAAATACCAAGTTCAATGAAATGGAATATCAGATTCCAGTAGATCAAGGGATTGCTTGTCTAGATGAAGTATTACATGAACTACGAGTACACAAAGTCGCAACTTTTTTCCCGCTCGAATTTCGTTTTGTAAAAGGGGATGATATTTGGCTTAGCCCTTTTTATCAGCAAGATTCAATTTCGATTTCAGTGCATCAATATCATAAGCAAGACCCACATTTAATTTTTGATGTAGTTGAACCGATTTTACAGAAATATCGAGGGCGACCTCATTGGGGAAAAATGCATACTATGAGTACGGCACAGCTTCGGGCTTCATATCCAAAGTGGGATGATTTTATGGCTTTACGTCAGCAACTTGACCCAGAAGCCAAGTTTTTAAACCCCTATCTGGAAAAGCTGTTTTTAGGTTAGTTTTAACTTAGGTTCGACTTAAATGTTGATTTAATTTATTGAAAAATAATTAACTTAACAGAGTCTTGCCGAGTTTTATCCATTTTAGGATAAGCCACTTTGTCTTGCGCTTTGCCAAAGCTATAGTCGCTTCGGCTTGCACAGGTTGTAGATGACATTCCCTTGTATAAGATTTTTTTAGGATCACGATTAAATAAAAAAGGTATAGCCATGTTGGATCATTATTTTAAACAACTCAATCTAGACCTGAAAAAACAGGGGATAGCGACACCGCAACTGATTGTTGATGAAGCGGCTTTAAAACAAAATATCCAACATGTTCAGATTCGTCTTGCTCATGCCAAACATTTAAAACCGCGTTTGGTGGTGAAATCATTAGCAAGCCTAGATTTACTTAAGTTGTTATCTGAGCAAATCAATACGCAACGCTTTATGGTATTTCACTTGCCACATATTGTTTCGATTCTAGAAAATTTTGCTGAAGCAGATATTTTATTGGGTAAGCCGATGCCTGCTCAAGCTGTACGTCATTTTTTTGATCAGCGTGCGGAGTGGTCGAATGCCAAAATTCAATGGCTGATTGATAGCAAGCAACGCTTACAGCAATATCTCGAGATTGCCCAGCTCTATTCTCTGTGCTTAGATGTGAATATTGAAATTGATGTGGGATTACATCGTGGTGGGGTACAGTCGACAGAACAACTGACTGAAATCTTAAAGCTGATTCAACAGTATCCGCAGTATTTAAAGCTTTCTGGTTTGATGGGCTATGATGCGCATGTCACTAAAATCCCAGCCATCATTAAAAAACCAGAACTTGCTTATCAAGAATCTCAACATGTTTACGCGGTTTATAAAAAGCTAATTCAAGAACAGTTTAATCCACTATGGTCAGAACAACTTTGTTTTAATGGTGGGGGAAGTCCAACTTTTAGTTTTCATACTGACAATAGTGTTTGTAATGATCTATCTTTTGGTTCAATGCTACTAAAACCGAGTGATTTTGACAGTGATTTTTTAAAGGCATTACAACCTGCGTTGTGGATTGCTGCGCCTGTGTTAAAAGTCCTACCGTTTACCCAGCTTCTCTCTATATCTTTATTGGATAAATTACCACATAAGCATAAGGCGTTATTCATCTATGGTGGCTATTGGCTGGCTGACTATGTCTATCCTAACCAAGCGCATATCCATGCATTGTATGGGCGTAGTACTAATCAAGAATTGGTCAATGTGCCAAAGAATTGTGATATTCAAGTTGATGATTTTGTTTTTCTTAGACCGAAGCAAAGTGAAGCAATTCTTCCTCAGTTTTCAACGTTAATACGATATAAGCAAAATACCTTTGAAGCATGGGATACATTTCGTGAATAACGATACTGTATAAATAGCCCCTTATATTTTAATAACAAAGGGGCTTGTTAAGTAGAAATGAGAGCGTTTCTATCTTCAATGAAAATATAAATTTTAAAATAAATCGTTTAAGTGGCAGCTTTTGGCTTCCGTTATATTTTGAATTGAATCAACTAAAATCACATTTGTATCTGCTTCTTGCTTATATGCACCATGCACTTCTGCATAAACAGGTTGTTTTAGTTTTTCTGCTTTTGACAAATAATTTTCGACTGCTTTCGTTTCAGCCCAATCTGCATCTTTTAATGTATATTTATTTTCAGCAAGATCGCAGCGAGTCAAAATTGCTTTTTTATCTTTAACACTTAAAGTACCAATAAACATATCCATTATTTCTTTTGGCTCTGTACTGTCTGCAAAAGCGATAACAGGTTGAAGCAACCCATATGTAAGCATAGAAATTAAAATATAAGTTTTTTTCATTGAGTTTTCCGAATTGGTGAGTAGCAATATAAAGAAATATGCGGATATTGTATTGAAAGAATTTATTCAATGAGACAGGGTTATTTTATATAAACTCAGTAAATTAAGAACAGTTTTTAAACTTTTTAATGGTGTTATTTTTTGTTTAAATCATAAAAATATCTAGTCGGTCAAAAGATCGTTAAAAAGATGAAGTCCAACTAGATATTTATATGCTCAACATTTAAAAACTTAGAATTTATAGCCGATTTTCATGCCATAGGCGATCGCTGAGTTATCTTTAAAATCTGCTTGCTCTGCAATCGGTTTGATTCCTGCTACAGGAATATAATACGTGCCGTCTTCAGCTACCACATCGCCTAGCCAGAAGTATTTAAGCCCACCTGCAATAAAGTAGTTTTCAGCAGGGTTAAATTGTATGCCTAAACCAAGCCCCCAAGAACCTTTGGTTGGATTTAAGGTGGATGCAGGATTACCTGTGCCTGAGTCCCAACTCACCTCAGTGGATGCACTCCATTTTTCAGTAAATTGATGACCGACTCCTAGCGTCGCTGCCCATTGATCTTTTTGATAACTATCTAAATCAAAACCACCTGTATAAGAACCTTCACTGATTAAACCAGTGAGATATTCGGTGACTGCTCCAAATTGTGTGGGGCGGATATGAAAATCTTTCCAATTGACCCAACGTAGATTCGCATAAGCGAGCGTGTCTTTATAAACACCTGTTTGAAAATCAATATTGACTGATTGTGGAGTCGTGATTGTGGTTTTACTTGGTGTGGTTACTTCTAATGGTTCACCGAACATGGTTTCTGTGACTTGCATGTCATGATCTATTTTTGAGCGATACGTCACAGCTGCTTTTAACGCAATATCTGGAATTTGATAGCTTAAACCTGCAAGCCAACCTACTGCATGATTTTGCTTAAATTTTGCATCGTAGCCATTAAATGCTTCGCTGTAAGAATTACCACGTAAAGCGACATCACCTTTAACGGATTGATAAACTGCGCCGCCGTAAAGTTGAAAATTGGTAAATGGGCTTAATCCGAAGATCATGCTAATACTTTCAGTATCAACATTTACCGATGTTCCTTGCTGAGTATATTCATTATCTGAGAAGGTATTATTGGACTGCATTGGGTAGCGAATATCCGCACCAAATGGTTGGTCATAGAGTAGACCAAAACTAATTTTTTCAGTGAGCTGGAGTTTTAAAGCTGCACTGTAATAATGAAAACTATTGCCCATATTGCCAGAGTTCAGGTTTTGAGGATCATTCACTAGTTCAGGACGATTGCGGATCGTTCCTGAAATATCTGGATCAACCGCTGTAGCATTCACCTCAACATAATTGCCATTCTCCAGAAAGGGCAGAATGGTTTGTCCTGATTGATCCAGTGCTGCTGCATGGTTCAATGTCGAGATACACATTCCAAATATACCAAGCACTATAGGGTTGAGTTTCATAGGCATCATCCTTGTTAAACCGTGTTTTATTGTTGAGATTCTATTTTTTATAAACGGTCATTTTTTCCATCTATAGCAGCATGACTCCATTTACTATTTTGATAGAAAGTCTATGTCCATAGCGTAGTGAAGCATCTTTTGAAATGATGGAGTAGGGTTGTAATTCATCAAAATAGGGGGGGAGATCGGTCAAATAAAAACGATAGACAAGAAAAAAGCCTTGTAATGACGTACAAGGCTTTCAGATTTTTTTAAGAAATTTATTGCTTAACAATCAACACTGGAATATGTGATTCTGTGAGAACTGCACGCGCAACACTACCCAGCAATAGGCGTTTTACACCAGTACGACCATGAGAACCCATGACGATCAAATCAGCACCTACTTCATCCGCAACGAAAATGATGCCTTCGCTAGCAGAGCCATGATAAATTTTGGTTGCAACCTCGATTCCATCTCGTACAAATGACTGAGCAATATCTTGCAGTTGTGTCTTGGCATGTGATTCAGCTTGCATGAAATAATCAGTCACAGCGGGTGCAACTTGATAAAAATCGACACCTACAAATGGATCAACTGCAACCACACTGAGAATCGTAACTTTTGCCCCTGACAATTTAGCCAAAGAAAGTGCATGTTCAACTGCTGCATAAGAAATTGGAGAGTCATCGACAGGCACTAAAATATTTTGATAAGACATGTTTGCTCCTTATAGTTTATCGTTGTAAAGAAAGATAAAAGTTATAAATAAGTTGATAGCATATTGAGCAGGTTCAAGCAAATTGGACCTTGATCAAAAGCATCTGATAAAACTGAAATTAATATGGAATTGTTGGAAATTCCTCAGCAAAATAGGGGTATAAGAAAATCACTGTATTTTTGTAATTTAGTTAAAAATTTACTTTAGCTGCAATGCTGAAATTAAACCATTATTTTTGATCATAGGAATATCAGTGCTACTCAGTTTAGAAGCGTTTAAACAGCAAAAATTTGATCAAGTTGCTGCCAAAATTATGGCAGATCCAGAACTCTATTTGGATTTTGAGTCCGTGTCAGATTTTTATAAAGCAGCTTGGTTAGATGAATTTCCTCAAGGAACAACTTGGTCAGCAACAGGTTTGGATGATGGTGCTGAGCAGTTTTATGCGGTGATTGAATATGGGGATCATTATTTATATATCAGTCGCGCCGAACGGGTGACGGTAAAATTAGGTCGCCGACATCATTACAATAAAAATAACTAATCCGCGCAGTCATCCATTTTTAACTGATCAGATTTTGAGTTTTTAATGAGAGTGCTATACTTTTGCGCAATGATGAGATCCTAAATAAAACGAAATGGAAATTTAAAGATGGCACATCAATTTACGGTTAATGAAACAATTCATGGTGTTTCGATTGAAGACTTTTCAAGATTAGTCGCTGAAACATCATTGCATGAAGCAGTATGTAAACGCATTCCGGGTGAAAATTTAGAAATTATTGAATCTAATGTAAATGGTGATATTTATACGCTACGCCGTGAATATAACCTTGATGTCAATATTCCTGAGGTTGCTAAAAAACTATTAAAAAATGCATTTCGCTTAAAGCGTTCTGACATTACACATTTAAAGAATTTAACTTCGACAGTGGAGTTAGGTGCAAACTTGCCTTTAGATGCCAAAGCTGAGCGCAAAGTGACAGGCAATAGCCAGCAAGTTGATATCACATTGACATGGACTGTAAAAGTTAAAGTTCCGTTGATTGGCGGTATGCTTGAGAAACATGCAGAAGGCGAAATTCGTAAATTTAGCCAGCTTGAAATTGAAATCGTTGAGGATGAATTAAAGAAACATCTTTAATTTAACCTAAATCTAAAACTCCCTATTTGGGGAGTTTTTTGTTTTAAAAGCGCAGAAAATAGGGAAGGATCGATAGAACAATACCAATTACGCTGATGATCATGGTGTTATCAATAAAATAGGTAAATAGCATGAGAACCAACCCACAGACAAGGGGTACCGCCATCTTTTGTTTTTTGCCATACAGAAAATAGCCGAAGCCTATCGAGCTAAAGATGACCCCTAGAAAAAGTTGTGTTGCATTCATTGTTTTATGCCGTGAATTGATTTTTTATTATGTAAATAATATGACAAGATTCTTAAATGAAAATTATAGAAGCGTGAATAAATATCGAATACGATGTGTATGAGTATTGATCAAAAATAATAAGGTCGTGGGATGAGTGTAATTTTACCTGTAGCGCAACGCGGTGAAGAGATTTTAAAAATTAAAGCGGCAACGGTTGCTCATGGGGAGTTTAATAGCGAATGGCTATTGCAACTGGCTTCTGCGATGCATGCCACTATGCTTGAACGTAATGGTGTAGGGATTGCTGCGCCGCAAGTGTATATCTCTAAGCGTGTGATTATCGTTGCTTCTCGTGCTAATCCACGCTATCCAGATGCCCCTGAAATGGATCCAGTGGTGATGGTGAATCCTGAGATTTTAGAATTTTCTCAAGAGACCTGTTTTGGTGAAGAGGGGTGTTTGAGTGTACCGAATGAGCGTGGAGAGGTGGAAAGAGCACAAGCAGTCAAAGTACGTTATCACACCCTACAAGGTGAAGTAGTTGAAACGAACTTTGAGGGTTTTCCTGCACGAATTGTTCAGCATGAAGTGGATCATTTAGATGGTGTGTTGTTTGTGGATAGATTGAGTGCTTAGAAAATAAAAACAATGAAATCTTATAATAAAAACTTAAAACTTCCATCGCGTGATTTACGCAGTAATATGACTGATGCAGAACAACTGCTTTGGCAAAGATTACGCCGTAAACAGATTTTAGGGTTACAGTTTTATCGACAAAAGCCAATTCTAAATTTCATCGTAGATTTTTATTGTTCCGCAGCGAATTTAGTCATTGAATGTGATGGTGGGCAACATTACACCGAAGTTGGGTTAGAGGCTGATCAAAATCGAGATTATGCTTTGAGTGAATTAGGGCTGCTCACTCTAAGATTTAGTAATCATCAGATTTTGACTGAAATAGATGCAGTTTTAGATCAGATTTATTGGATTGTGAAACAGAGATTGGAATCCCCCTAAATCCCCCTTTGATAAAGGGGGACTTGTCACGAATTTGATGATAGTTTTCGGATTCTTGGTACTCCCTCCTTTTTAAAGGAGGGTTGGGGAGGATTAAAATGTATAGACTAATTGTATTTTATTCGGTCTAATTTATGTGAGTTTGACTTTAGATAAATAATTAAAATTTGAGAGGATAATGTGTTTACTAAAATTATTAAATTAGAGAATGTAAAACAATGGCAACATACTGGCAGTAAAGGTGGTTCAGAAAATGATTTTGGTAAGTTAAATTTAATTTACGGAAGGAACGGAGCTGGAAAATCGACACTAACAAAAATTTTAGACTTAATTAATAAAAGAGATATTGCTAGCATCAAGCAATTAGCCCCGTTGGAGAAAGAAGCAGAACCAATATTCAGTTTTTTTATTGAAGGCAAAAATATTACTTTAACATCAATTGATCAAGCCCCTGAATTTCACATTTTTAACCAAAATTTTATTGATGAAAATTTATATTCTTCAAAAGGGGTGGAAAGCTCACAGTTAGTCAACTATTATGATTTTTGTTTAGGAAAAGTATCAGTCGATAAACAAAAGCAAATTGATTTTTATAAAGATGAAATAGCGAATTTAACGTCTTTAATGCAACCATTGGAATCTAAGTTAAGGGCGCAGTTTAGTAATAAAACAATAGATCAGATAAGAAAAATAAAATTTAAAGAAAGCACTGAAATTGAAATTGAAAATCTAACGAAAACATTGCATGACCAAAAGTCCGTTAATTTGTACAGACAGAGGAAAAAATTGACGGCATTAAGCTTGGTTATACCAACTTTTGACATAAGTATTTTTGAAACTACGTTGGAGAAAATCTCAAAAGAAGCACAAGAAAAAGTAAATCAACATATGAAAGAACATTTTGCAAAAGATGATGAACATTGGATAAAAGATGGTTTAGAGCTAGTAACAGAAGCAAATTTTTGCCCATTTTGTGCACAAAGTTTAAATGGCTCCCCAATTTTTAGTTTTTACAGTGAGTTTATAACGGATTCTTATAAGCAGGCTTGTGATGATTTTGAATTAAAAAATACTCAAACTTCGAATCAAGAGCTTATGAAATAGGTATACTTCTTGATGAGTTAGTTGAAATAATTGCTTCAAATTTTGATTTGATTCAAACATGGTCAGATCGAATTGAAAAATTAGATTTGACCATCGAATTAAAAGATTTGAAAAATGCATATAAACTTTTCTTTCATGAGGTCAGGAATTTAATAACGAAGAAAGAAAAAGACATTTTAGCATCGATTAATTTTAATAAATTTGATGAGCTTTTAAAATCAGTCTACGAAAATGTTAATTTTACTGATTATAACGATAAAGTTTTATTATTTAATCAAAGAATTGATGAGTACTTAGAAACATTGTCAAAAGATCAAAGTCAAATAATTATTCAACAAATTTCAGAATTAAAATTAATACAATTGCGGTTTTCGAAAGAAGTTACTTCTGATCTTGAAAGTTTTAGTAATTACAAAATTGAAAAAGATGCAAAGACAAAATCTATGACTGAATTACGAGATTTAATTCTAGAGGAACAACAAATTCTTATTGAGAAGCATAAAGACGGAATCAACGAATTATTAAAGAGATTTAATTCAATGATTAGGCTTAGTTCTTTCGAGAAAGATAATAAAGGGCATAGAGGTGCTAGTCGTATATCTTACGGTATTACATTTTTGGACAAAGAATTATCAATTTTGAATCATAATGAGATAATTTTCGATAGAGTTTTAAGTTCTGGAGATAAATCAGCCTTAGCCCTAGCTTTTTTCCTATCTAAGTTTAAGGCTAAAAACTTCGAACCATCAATCATATTTTTTGATGATCCAATGAGTTCATTAGATGAGCATAGAAGAAAGGCTACGATTCAAGAAATTCAGTATTTGGTGGAAAGAGAGTTTCAAGCATTTGTTTTAAGTCATGATCCATTTTTTCTTTCAGATATAAGCAAATTAAGTGCTATTTCTAAATGGGCGAAGTGTTATGAAGTTGAAACTAAATTAATAGACTTTGATCCTTTAGATCCAAATAGCAACAAAGTCTGTAATAGTAAATTGATTGTACGTCAAAATTTTAATTCTTATGTTTTACATTCTTATTATCAGGAATATTACAAGCTTTGGGATTTTGTTTATGCAGGAAAAGAGGAACAAAAAACTGAAATAGCAAGATCTTTACGGCCAATTCTTGAAGCATATTTGAGATTTCTATTTCCAAAGACTTTTACTGAGGATCTCTGGTTGGGAAATATGATTACAATGATCAGAGAAGAAAAAGATGTAAAAAGTCCTTTATTTGATAAAAATCAAAGGTTGGCTGAAATTCAGTCAATCAATGAGTTTTCGAAAACTTATCATCACGCTGATGGCTTTGATACTTGTATTCAAGGTATAGATTTTTCGACTTTACATGGTTATGCAAAAGATACCTTAAGGTTTATAACAGGAATTAATTGACAATCCCTCCCAACCTCCCTTTAAAAAGGGAGGAGCTGTCACGTAATTCATTTATTTACATGACATCCCCCTCTTTATTAAAGGGGGAACGAGGGGGATTTAAACAATCGAATCATCTAAATTCGGAGCTAACCAACGCTTTGCTTCATCCAATGTCCAGCCTTTACGTTTTGCATAATCCTCAAGCTGATCTTGAGAAATCTTACCCACGTTAAAGTATTCACTTTCAGGATGCGAATAATAGAAACCACTGACAGAAGAAGGAGGGATCATCGCAAAGTGTTCAGTTAGCTTCGTGCCAATCTTCGCTTCAGAATCTAACCAGTCAAACAACACCGCTTTTTCAGAATGCTCTGGACAAGCAGGGTAGCCTGGCGCAGGACG
>NZ_DJLC01000080.1:0-13755 GCF_002434875.1 Acinetobacter sp. UBA6526
TATAAGGGAACTGCATCACCGATGTCGTAATCGAGATACCACGTTCTTTTTCCATTTCCATCCTGTCGGATGTCGCAGAACGATCAGATTTACGGCTTTTTACCATACCCGCAACCTGAATTGCCTTGCCCCATAACAACAGTTTTTCTGTCATTGTGGTTTTACCCGCATCGGGGTGGGAAATGATGGCAAAAGTCCTACGAGACGCTACTTCTTTAGCTAATTGCTCTTTAAACATAGGGAAAATCTTCAATATGTACACAGTTATGTACACATTTCTAAATATGTACCAAAACTGAAAAAAGTGGGAATTAAAAATTGGCGTAATTGTAGCAGATTTCTCAGATAGGTTTGTGATTGTTGATATGTCTTGATTTATCCACAAAGTAAGACATGTGCGAAGACAAATTAGCGTTCCATCAGATGTAATTGTTACGCAACACTTTTAGGGCACATAAATATTAAGCAATTCAATATGACCATGCTCAAAATCAATTCTTTGAAGTCGATCACAAAAACTTCACTCTTTAAGCCGTATAAATAATCAGAGTCTTATTTTGATCAAGCAACTCAAGAAAACTATAAGGCTAAAAACAAAAAATGAAACTACAAAGATTTAAAAATATCAAGGAGATACAAAATGGACTCTCGTCTACTTCTAGCAATTATGCTGAGTAGTTTTAGTGTAGCCGCGTCTGCTTCCAGTCATCGTGAAGCACCATCAATCACTAAAATGCCAAAAGTCGATGCAACCGATTTCTATATGTTCAAAAGTTACGAACCTAACCGTAGTAATTTCGTGACCATACTCGCCAACTATCAACCTTTACAGGATGCTTACGGAGGACCTAATTACTTTTCATTAGATCCGAAAGCCTTGTATGAAATACATATCGATAATAATGGTGATGCGCAAGAGGACATCACATTTCAATTCAAATTTGATCAGGAGTTAAAAGACTTACAAGTCCCTGTTGGTGGTAAAAATATCTCCGTTCCATTATCAAATATTGGCAAAATTACCAATGATAGTAGTTCAGCACAAAATACCGCTGAAACATACACCGTTACAATGATCAAAGGTGATCGCCGCAAAGGAGATCGAAGCGTTCTCGGCTCTTTCAAAAAACCATTCGATAACGTTGGTGCAAAATCAATTCCAAACTATCAAAGCTATGCCAACAGCTTTGTTCAAAACATTAACTTTGGAAGTTGTGGCTCGGGTAAAGTTTTTGTCGGTCAACGCCAAGATCCTTTTGCCGTTAACTTAGGTGAGGTCTTTGATCTGGTAAATATTAAAATTCCTGCGACTCAACTCGCGCCTTCGGGAGTAAATGCAGAAGATCAAGGATTGAATACCATTGCGAATAAAAATGTCACAACAATTGCTTTGGAAGTCCCTCAATCTTGTTTAGTCGCATCTAACGACACAGTCATCGGAGCTTGGACCACGGCAAGTCTGCCTCAAGCCACCTTGTTGAACCCAAATCCTGAAAGCAATCTCACCAGTGCAAGCAAAGTTGGTGGCGCTTGGACACAAGTTTCACGTTTAGGTATGCCTTTGGTCAATGAAGTCGTGATTGGTCTTAAAGATAAAGATAAATTCAATGCGAGTAAGCCTGTAAATGATGGCCAATTTGCAGACTATGTAACCAACCCTACTCTACCAACCCTCATAGAAGTTCTATTTAAAGATGCAACAGGTGGTGCTGTTGTTGCGCCAACAAATTTCCCAAGAACAGATTTAGTTAATGCATTCCTGCTCGGCATTCCTGGCTTAAACCAACCGAAGAATGTCAAAGCATCTGAGATGCTACGTCTGAATACAGCGATTGGTGCTGCAACAAAAGATCAGCAAAATCGATTGGGTGTTATTGGTGGTGATGCGGCTGGATTCCCAAATGGTCGTCGACCTGGCGATGATGTCGTGGATATCGAACTGAGAGTTGCAATGGGATTACTTTGCACAGTTGATGGGGTAAATACTGCGGTTGGCTGTAAAGCAACTGATGCTAAAGCCGGAGGCATTGGCTTTACAGATGGCGCATTACAATCACCTCAACAGTTTGGCACAACATTCCCGTACTTAAATACTCCAGTCGCTGGCTCTCCATTCAATACAGCTAGTAAATAATGAGGAGTAGTCACCATGAGAAAATTTATTTTGTTGTTCATGGTTGGTATCGGATTAAGTGGATGTGGCGGTGATGATAATAATTCCAAGCCGAATAATAACAACCAATCTAAAAATGACCCCGTACTAAAAGAGACGTTGTCATTGACCAATCAACCTCAAAGAAACTTTGAACAGGCTGAACCTAAAAGTCTTACCGAGATTTCAGAATCTCCAATAGATAACAAAGCAGAGCCTGTTTCAGTGAAATTTTAAGATGAAGGCCCTTGGCAATTTTTTGCTAAGGGTCTTTATGGGAGTTATAAATGTTAATTCGCCAGCTAACCATTTCCACGATTGCGGTATTTTACTTTAGCACGGCTTTAGCTCATCCAAAGCATCATCATGAACACGCATCGGACACATCAGAAGATTCAAATTATTCTGTCTTATTGAAAAATAATCACAACGATGAACTTAGAAATCAGATTGTTAATGTGCTGCTAGAAAAAGCATATTCAAAAGGTGATGGCGCTTTTCTAGAGCAAGCTGAAGAGCTTATGAAATCGAGTCACAACCCTTCAGACATTGAAAATCAATTACTGCAAACTCGGCTTGCACAAGCAAACCATGAGTTTAGTCGTGCAGAAACGCTATTAAATAAAATTCTGGAAAAAGACCCTAAAAATTACGATGCTATTTTGCAGCTTGCAAACATCTACAGATTACAAGGGCAATTTAATCAATCTCTAAAATTATGTAATCAATTAAATCAACAAGATGTAAAACTTTATCAAGTTGGTTGTCAGCTACAAGTCGACGCCATGACAAAGAATATTACTGACATCCAACCGAGAATCGATGAGCTTCTTCAGTTAGCGCAACGACTGAATAAAAATGACCAACAGTGGTTAGGTAATATCATGCTTGAAGTCGCCACTCGATTTAATGATCAAACTCTCGCTAGCCAATCGCTTCAACTACTTACTGTAGATAATTTGCCAAATACACTAGCCAAATCTAATTGGTATATTGCTCAACAAGAATATCAAACCGCAATCAAAATTC
The DNA here is from genome assembly GCF_002434875.1 of Acinetobacter sp. UBA6526. NCBI lineage: Bacteria > Pseudomonadati > Pseudomonadota > Gammaproteobacteria > Moraxellales > Moraxellaceae > Acinetobacter > Acinetobacter sp. UBA6526. The sequence goes on from NZ_DJLC01000080.1 coordinate 3,182, forward strand.
TCACGCCTTATCGTTATCACGATGGTGCATTGTATCGAATCATCCTAAGCAAACAAAAACTGAATGATCCACTTGCAAAAAATGATCTCCATGAACTGACTGAACGCGTTCAAAACTTGCTTGATCATAAGGATCACATTCATCTCAGAGAACAAGCTCAATATTTGTGGATCTCCAAAAAATATGATGAAGGCTTAGATATCGCGGCAAAAAACTGGAATATGCAAAAAGAAAATGATGATTTCGAAGTCTATGCGGCCCTTGCTCTCGCCAGCAACAATCGTGCAAGCACGGAAAAATTATTAAATTGGAGCGATGCAACAGGCTATCAAAATCCCACCTATATTCAAAAATTAAAACAGATGTTAAAGCAACTATGAGTCTAAATTCGATAAATAACTGAAAGCATAAACTTATCGTATTTTTATGTTCTAGAAATAAAGACAATTTATAAAATATATGGAATAAAAATGAAAAAAAGAATTTTGTTTTGTTTGTTGATCAGTAGTAGTCATTTCTATTTGAGCCAAATAACGCATGCTGGCGGTGAACTGACATCAACGCTTCCAACTATTAAAATCACAGCATCATCAAATGCTGATAGTTCCTTTGGCGTGGCATTTACTTCATCTCAAGGAACAATATCAAAAGAACAAATTGAAACTCGACCTTTATCACGTCCAGCAGAGGTTCTTGAGACGATTCCCGGGGTTATTGTGACTCAGCACAGTGGCAGTGGTAAGGCAAATCAATACTTTTTAAGGGGATTTAACTTAGATCATGGAACTGACTTTGCTACATCGTTTGATGAGCAACCAATTAATATGGTGAGTCATGCACATGGTCAAGGTTACACAGACTTAAACTTTCTAATTCCAGAACTGATTGAATCCATTCAATATCACAAAGGGGCTGTGTCGATTGATGATGGTGATTTTGCATCAGCAGGTACAGCAAAAATTTCGAGTATCCATTCTCTAGATAACCCTTATGCACAAGTAACTATAGGTAATCACAATTTACTTAGATTTTTAGCCGTTGGAAACTTAGTTCTTAATGACGGGGAATTAATTGGTGCAGTTGAAAATATCAACAGTGACGGACCATGGGTGAATCCTGAAAATCTGTCAAAACAAAATGTATTCTTAAAATATTTCATGGGTGATCATAATAAAAATCAATCAATCGGTTTCCAACATTATCAAGCACGATGGGATGCGACTGATCAAATTCCAGAACGGCTTATTCAAAATGGCGAACTTAATCGTTTTGATAGCTTAAATAACAGTGATGGGGGTAAATCTTCTCGTACTGCGCTTTGGTATAACGCTAAAAATTATGAAAAAACCAAGTACTCTACACTTTCCTCTTATGCCATATACAACAAGTTAAATCTGTTTTCTGATTTTAGTTATTTTCTAAATGATCCTATCCGTGGTGATCAGTTTGAACAGGCAGAAGAGCGAACCATGCTTGGACTTAAATTTCAAAAAGGCTTATTGAGTGAGTTATCAAATAAAGAACTTTTGAACTCGTTTGGAGCATCTGTCAGATATGATTATATTAATAACCTAGGTCTTTACCAAACAGAAAATCGGCAGCGTTTCAATACCATCAGAAATGATGATGTTCGCCAATGGTCTATTGGCTTATGGGGACAAAATCAAACGACATGGCAACCTTGGTTAAAAACGATTTTAGGCGTTCGGGGCGACTTTTACTCTTTCGATGTAAATTCTGATAATAAAGAAAATAGTGGTCATAAAACTGATCATATTTTCAGTCCTAAAATGAGTATCATCTTAGGACCATGGGATAATATTGAGTATTACATTAATTATGCCTATGGCTTTCATAGCAATGATGCAAGAGGAACAACAACTCGCTTAAACATTGACCCTCGAGATAGTAACTATTTAAGCCCTACTCTTCCCGTTTCACCATTAGTAAGAACAATCAACTCAGAGTTAGGATTAAGAGCAAAAATTATACCCGAACTCACATCAACCATCGCTTTATGGCAACTTGATTCCGATTCAGAGCTGGTTTTTATCGGCGATGCAGGTACAACAGAAGCCAGTCGACCGAGTAAACGACAAGGTATTGAGATTTCACAATTCTATCAACCAACAGATGCTTGGATAATCGATCTAGATGTCGCTTGGTCAAAAGCAAGGTTTAAAAATAAAAGTGCTGAAGGAGATCACATTCCTGGTGCGATAGAAAAAACGATAGCCGCTGGATTTACTTATAAACTAAATGGTCAATTTAATGTTGGTGGTCGCCTACGTTACTTTGGCTCACGCCCTCTGATTGAAGATAATTCAGTTCGTTCAAATTCATCAACCTTGGTCAACTTGCAGGGCAGCTATCAGTTTAATAAAAACTTCCTAGCACAACTCGAACTATTCAATGTATTTGACCAAAAAACCAATGATATCGAATATTACTATGCATCATGTACTCGCCAAGATCTCAGTGATTCAGCATGCTCACCAAATACGAGCGACCGTGAGGGTATTTATGACAAGCATATTCACCCAACTGAGGGAAGAAACCTCAGAATGACCTTACGTTATTTATTCTGATCGGTGCAATAAATGCTAAGGAGGAGAACATCATGTGGATTCAAAAACAAATCAACATTTCACAGCGTTCGTTTCTCTTTAGCATACTGGTTCATGCCCTATTACTATCATTCATATTAAAATCAGCACTTTATATAAAAATAGACACTCCCAAAGAAATGAAAGTAGTTTTAATCCCACTCCCTCAAGCATCTCAAAGTCATAAAGAAAATATCGTTTCTGCTAGTCGTACAGACAAGATAAATCAAACCAACGCTGAACCAAAAGACAATACAGTTGATCACACACTCAATGAAAATCCATCGGACTTGATGGATTCTGACACGAAGGAATTAACCAAACAATTAGACAATGATCCCCTCGCTGAAGCACGATATCGAGCTGAAAAAGCAGTCAAGGATGCAAAGATCATTGCTGATGAATACCGTAAAAATATAAGACCCATTGATGAGCATTCAATTGCTCGACTCGAGGGCCTTTTGGAAAATGAAGATCCAAACACCGATCAAATTAATCATTTGTATAAAGTTGAAATTTTAACTGACAAAATAAATGATCAAAAATATGAGGAGCTCATCAATAAAGCAGCAATTTTTGAACCGAATGTAGAAGAAAGCAAATACTTAGTCGAATTAAGAAATAAATTGAATTTGCTTATTGAAGAAGATGTTTTAAAACAAGCAACAAGTGGAAATGCTTCTATCAAATTTACGATTGATCCCGAGAACTTAATCATTTTATTAGAGATTTTTACAACTTCAAGTGATACAGAACAGCACTTACAGCACGAATTAGGCACACTGGACTATGACGCCTTATTTATTAACTCTAATCTAAATGACAGACCGTACTCGATATCATTCGAGCTAGATAATCTATTGACGTTAGATCACTTAAATCTGGATTGAAACCTGTCTAAAACGAAGCTGATCTCGAATCAAACACCTCAGTCAGATCCACCTCTTTCGCGAATACAATCATTTGATACTATAAAGCACAGTTTATAAACGACTTCCCTTTAACCTATACGAGAAAAATGATGTCACAACAAGATTATGAAAATGGATTGAAAGTACGTACCGAAGTTATGGGCGAGACATTCGTAAAACGTGCACAAGACAATACTGTTCCGTTTACCCAGCCCTTACAAGACTGGATCAATGAACATGCTTGGGGTTCTACATGGCAACGTGAAGGTGTATTACCACGTAAATATCGCTCTCTCATCACCATTGCATTTTTAACGGCGTTGAAAAGCCCAACTGAGTTGAAAGGTCATATTCGTGGCGCATTAAACAACGGTGCGAGTGTTGAGGAAATTCAGGAGGTACTGTTACATAGCTTGCCTTATTGTGGCGCGCCAGCAACTCAAGAAGCCTTCCGAGCAGCACTTGAAGTAATTAATGAGTATCAAGCTCAAGCTTAGATACAGCAAACTAATCCAATGCCATTTGTTAAATGCCTAATACGATTGATTAGGCATTTAACTTTTACACAAAGGGAATTTATATCTAGTTTCAATTAAATATCAGTTTAGCGAGATTAATAAACTTTTTGCCATCTCCTTTCTCCCTGCAAATTACTAAGATGTAGAACATGACGAATAGAAAATGCAGTGGAGTAATGAATTGAGCAAGAAAACACAATCTGATCATCATGGTATACAGTTTCCAATTCCATCAGGAAAGAAAACACCAAGTACAACTCACACTGCTAAACAAATTCTGACCTCAGCACTACGAAGTGTAGATTCACCTTATGTATCAAAACTGATTGCAGAAAAAAACTGGCGCAAAAACTATCCTGTCTATTTTCAGGAATTGGTTGAAGCAGGAATTCAGTCTGTTCAGAATCCGACTCGAATTGCACAACATGGACTGGATACAGCCAAAGCATTATTTAGCTTCAATCGTGATGGCAACAGCGATGCATTAAATCATGCAATGCAAAATATCAAAGAACAGCCTTTTGAAAACTTTATCTTACAAGGTACTGGCAATCCAGAAATAGAACCTTGGTACATTCCTTATCATGGGAAAAAATTACAAGGTGCTGAACTATTAAAACAAATTGATTTATGGGAAAAGCAACAAGTTATCGAACCAAGCCATGCTCAGGCTTTACGTGTATTGCAACAACATCCTGAATGGTTTGATTTATCTAAACGGACAATGGTGCTGTTTGGTGCGGGTTCAGAAGCAGGTCCTTTAAGTTGGCTAGCAAAATGGCGTGCGAATATCATCGCAATTGATCTACCACAAACTGCGATTTGGGAAAAAATCACCAATGTGGTGAAGCAAGGCAATGCAACCTTAATTGCACCACAAACCCAAACTGCCGATGGCGGACAAACGCTAGGGGCAAATTTGCTCACCCAAACCCCAGAAGTTGCCAACTGGCTAAATACATTTAGTGAAACACTAGACCTCGCGGGTATTGCCTATTTAGATGGTGAAAAGCATGTTCGTGTATCTATCGCCATGATTAGTATCATGGAACAGGTAAGCCAGCAAAAACCAGATAGCAGCATCATGTTTATGCTGACCCCAACCGATATCTATGCGATTCCAAAATCGGTGGTGCAATCAATTGAGCAAAAAGTTAAACAACGCCCTTTGCTTGAGAAAGTCCTGACCAAATCTATTCACAAAATTTCTCTCACCAACTTCTTTAAAGCCAATTTAGAACAATTAATTGCCTCTGATAATGGACAACAATACGGGATATCAGATTGTATGGTGATCGAGCAAGGACCGAACTATGCCCTTGCGAAAAGATTACAACAATGGTTTGCAATTACTGCGCGTGCCCGTGGTCAAAAGGCGGTGATTAATATCGCACCATCAACGACAACCCATTCCGTCACGAAGAATCCTATTCTGAAGGCTGCTTTTTCAGGCGCTGATTTATTTAATGTGGAAACATTTAGTCCTGAAACAACCAATGCAATCATGGCTGCATTGTGGATACATGATTTAAATAATCCTGAAAGTGCCGCAAATCCAGAAAGACCACTCGACCATCCACTCGAACTGATCATGGAAAATGCTAATCACGGCGGCTTGTGGCATGTGCCGTATTTGGCGAGAACTGCACTGCCATTTGCAGCAGCTTATGGCTGGGTCAGAGAAAAGCTCTAAAGCTGAGAAATACAAAATAAAAGCGGAAATCCTAACTTAATATTTCCGCTTTTTTAAAAATGGCTCAATAATCATCATTGAACCATTCACAGTGATATTTACAAACTACGCTGATTGACACGCTTGGACAGTTCCTCGGCGGATTCTTTGCGCTCCGAATAGCGATCAGTAAAATACTGGCTTTGCCCACGCGTCAACAAAGTAAATTTATACAGCTCTTCCATCACATCAACGATTCGATCGTAATAAGAAGATGGTTTCATTCGTCCATCCTCCTCAAACTCTAAAAATGCTTTTGGAATTGACGACTGATTTGGGATGGTAATCATCCGCATCCAACGTCCTAAAATACGCATTTGATTCACGCTATTAAACGACTGCGAACCACCACTCACCTGCATAAGTGCCAAGGTCTTTCCTTGCGTTGCACGAATTGCACCGCCAGCCAAAGGAATCCAATCGATTTGTGACTTAAAAATTGAACTCATCGAACCATGACGTTCTGGCGAACACCACACCATGCCTTCAGACCACGCCAATAATTCATGTAACTCTTTGACTTTTGGATGTTCTAAATCTGCATCTTCAGGCAATGGCAATCCTTTCGGGTGAAAGATTTTCACTTCAGCACCTAGATATTGCAAAATACGTCCGGCTTCCAACACAGCCAAACGACTGTATGATCTCTCTCGATTAGAACCATAAAGCAATAAAATACGAGGTGGATGATCAAGCTCTACCGCCTGAATTTGTTTAAATGCAGGTTTTGCTAGAAGCGCTACATCCAAATTTGGCAGATTAGAATCAATTGTGTTCATGTGCAAAATACTTCTTTTTTAACCAAAGCGAAACGGAAACTAATGCAATCAGCACAGGTACTTCAACCAAAGGACCTATGACTGTTGTGAATGCCACAGGCGAAGCCAAGCCAAATGTTGCAATCGCAACAGCAAGTGCCAACTCAAAATTATTCCCAGCAGCCGTAAAAGATATCGCCGTTGTTCGTGGATAATTATTTCCCATCGACTTACTCATAAAAAAGCTAATAAAGAACATCACCACAAAGTAAATCGTCAATGGAATCGCAATACGTAGCACATCCATCGGCAGGTTTACTACATCAGCCCCTTTAAGACTAAACATTGCAACGATAGTGAAAAGTAATGCGACTAAGCTTAATGGGCTAATTTTCGGTAAGAATTGAGTTTGATACCATTCCGCTCCTTTTGCGCTTACCAACACAAACCGTGTGATAAATCCAAGGAAAAATGGAATACCTAAATACACCAACACCGCATGGGTAATAGTCCAAAAATCGACTTGAATAACTTGCCCAGCAATACCAAAGTATGGCGGTAAAAAAGTCAGGAATAACCAAGCATAGGTACTAAAAAACAGAATCTGGAAAATACTATTGAATGCAACAAGAGCCGCCACATATTGGTTATCGCCACATGCTAAGCCATTCCATACCAATACCATCGCAATACAACGCGCTAACCCGATTAAGATTAACCCTGTCATATATTCTGGATAATTGTGTAGAAATACGATGGCCAATATGAACATCAATACAGGGGCAATAATCCAGTTTTGTACCAAAGATAAAGTTAGTGTTTTTTTATCTTTAAACACTTCTGGCAAAGTCGCATAGTCAACTTTCGCCAGCGGTGGATACATCATTAAAATCAGTCCAATCGCAATTGGAAGATTGACCGAGTCATAACTCATCTGATCAAGTGCAATAGATGCCTGAGGAAAAAATACGCCAATTGCTACACCTAAACCCATCGCGATAAAAATCCACAGCGTAAGGTTTCGATCTAAAAAGGATAAACCTGATTTAGCCATATCTGTGTCCGCTTAATCGATGTGAGAAATTTGATTGATTGCATTGATCAATTCTGCTCGCGTCATGGCAGCAGTATTTAAGTCAAACAGTGCATCTAAACGACGATTAATATGATCAACCGTCACGCGGAATGCTTGTAGCTTTTCATCTTTAGGAACATCAAGATGTGAAGGATCAGCCAATCCCCAATGTGCTTTAATTGCTCCACCGAGATATAAAGGGCAGGCTTCTTGTGCTGCTGAATCACAAACAGTAATCACCACATCAGGCTGATATTGCTCACAATCATCTATCGTTTTGCTCCACAAGTCATCAGTAGAAAGACCTAAACTTACTAATGTCTCAATCGTTAACGGATGGACTTGCCCAGAAGGTTTACTGCCTGCGCTATATGCCTTCCAGCCTTCTGGTGCTCGGCTATTGAATAACACTTCAGATAAAATGCTACGACAACTGTTGCCTGTACATAAAAACAGAAATTTCATAATGTATTACTCACAATAGCTTTGCGTCGAACATGCTGGCAAAGTGGCTAAATGATTTGGTGAATGCTGTACGAGGACATTTAATATCTCGTAACACCATGCAGGTAATTGAGCCGAAAGACTGTAGTAAACCCACTGCCCTTGACGACGATCTTGCAATAATCCAGAAGAACGCAATAGCGCAAGATGACGCGAAATTTTTGGTTGGCTGAGTTGCAATTTTTCAGTTAAATCACAAACGCACAGTTCTTTATTTTCAGTCACTAAGGTGACAATACTGAGACGTGTTTCATCAGCCAAACATTTAAAAAAACTCACCTGATCCATATCAAGCCTCTTATTTTTTAATACATTTTTTATTGAATACGCTGCCCATTTTCATCAACCACTTGCTCACCATCTTCTTTGGTGAATGCCCCTTGTTGAGCAATCGGCAAAATATCCAATACGATTTCAGATGGTCGGCATAAACGTGTTCCAACTGAAGTCACGACAAATGGGCGATTGATCAAAATTGGATACTGCAACATAAAATCAATCAGTTGCTCATCTGACCAGTCTTCTTGCGCTAAATTCAAATCACGATAAGGATCAACATTGCAACGAATAGCAGCTCGCACAGACAAATCAGCATCTTGAATCATTTGAATAAGCTCTGCTTTAGACGGTGGCGTTTGCAGATACTCAATAACTGTCGGCTCTACACCTGTATTACGAATTAGCCCCAACGTATTACGTGATGTACCACAGGCAGGGTTATGATAAATTTTGATAGATTCTGTATTTGACATGATGGTCTTACTAGATAAATTTTTATATATTTATATTTGAATATCCATATATATGCAATATCATATATTTTATTTTTACAAGTTTCTCATGCCATGCACACATTCAACCAAGTATTATGAAAACCGAAAGAAAAACTCAAAATCGCGATAATTGATCATTTTGGAAAAGAAGTTAAGCATCTGAGTCACTGAGCTTATGCCTTTTTTCTTCTAATATGCCGCTACTAACATAGCAACCTCAGAGTTTTTGTTCGATGACTCAATTGCCAAAAGTTAAACAAGCTTTGCTTAACTCACTTACTGCTAAAAAAATCTTAAATAGTCGTGCTGGTCAGCAAACACGCCATATTCTCTCAAATGCAACTGACCGTGTTCTACGTGGTCACCAACTGGCACTTTCAGGGCAAACACCGTATGACGTGATTTACCAACGTGAAATTATTAGCTTGCGTCACTACAAAACAGAAAATGAAAACAGCAGCTCCAAATATCGCGTTCCACTTGTCATTATTCCGCCTCTTGCAGCAAATACTTTAGTCTTTGATTTATTTCCAGATCGCAGTCTAATCCGTTTTTTTCTCGCTCAGGGCTTTGATGTTTATATGATTGACTGGGGAACACCAAGTCTACGCCAAGCCAAATATAACTTTGGGACATACATCAAAATCTTCATGCCTGATTTTCTTCAGCAGATTCGTGAACATAGCGGTCAGCAACAGCTATCTTTATATGGTTGGAGCTTAGGTGGCGCAATTTCACTATGCTATACATCATTGTTTAAAGATAAAAATATTAAAAACTTAATGATCCTCGCCTCTCCGATCAATACACATAAATCAGGATATATCGGCAAGCTATATCAACGCCTGAATACGCCTGCACAATGGGTTCGGACAAATACCAATTTTAGGATTCGCCAAGTTCCTAGCCGTTTTTTCCACATTCATGGATGGCAGAATACTCTTGGTTTTAAACTTACGGATCCAATTGGTAACTTTAAAAACTATTGGGTTTTATTGAAGAACCTCAACGATCGCCAATTTGTCATTAACCATGCGACATCAAGTTCATTTGTAGACAATATGCTGGCTTACCCCGGTGGTGTGATGCGTGACATCATTCTAAGATTCTGGATTGATAATGAACTCTCAACGGGTGTAGTCAAGTTCGGAGAGCAAACCGCTTATTTCAAAGATATTGATTGCTCTGTACTCGCAATCGGTGGCGATACCGACATCATCGTCACAACTGAGGCCGTTAGACCATTAATGAGCTTGATCAGCAGTGAAGATAAAGAATTTAAAATCGTTCCAGGTGGTCATATGGGCTTGGTTTCAGGTAGCCAAGCACCGCAAACTGTTTGGCCTGTCGTGTCGGAATGGTTAGCTAAACGCTCAGACTAATCAAAAAGCTAAAATAAATAAAAAAGGTTGCTGGTGATTTATCAACTCAGCAACCTTTTTTTTTGAGATAATTACTTGATTAAGCAAAATGATGATGTTGATTCAATACTAAACTTTCCACATTGACAGGAATACCGAGTAGATAGCCTTGTAATTGATTACAGCCCAAACTTGTCAATATATCTGCTTGCTGTTGCGTTTCTACGCCCTCAGCCGTCACAACGAGACCCAACTTTGCAGCAAGGTGAATAATACTTTCGAAGATTGCCTCTTCTTTAGAGTTCGGCTGTAAATCAGTTAAAAAACCACGATCAA
>NZ_DJLC01000010.1:0-428 GCF_002434875.1 Acinetobacter sp. UBA6526
AATATCTAAGAGAAATTGATACGGAAATGTTTTTAGTAATCAAGGATTGTTTATCATCACCTACATATAACGCTACTCTTTGTTCAGGATGCGCTTTGTAAAAATCAATTAGGGGCTGTTGACAAAAAGACACCTGACCAGAAAATGCAGATTTGGGTTGATGATTATATTCCCCAGTATTCAAACACAGCGTTATATTCTCGATAAAGTCATCATTTTTGCTATGAGCAACTAAACCCTCATCATCCCAAAGATAATTATGCTGATATGCTGTTGTAACTTTACGATATGTTCCTAATGAAGAACAAAATGTTTGGATGGGAATTGGGAAATTCCAAATTTGACCATTGATTGAAAGACCTTGATTACTTAAATCAATATTAAGCATATTTAAATCCTTATTTTATAAAGATGATTTTGATTTATTT
>NZ_DJLC01000010.1:741-3902 GCF_002434875.1 Acinetobacter sp. UBA6526
ATAAAGATGATTTTGATTTATTTTTAATTGAAAAAAAATACAGTAAAAAACTTAATATTATGAAAATGTTTGTAGAGTTTAGGCTAAATGATAGGTAAATGAACTGCTTAATGGGAATCATTGAATTAATACTTAATTCCCATGTCTAAGCTTTATTTCGCCATACGCCATAGCGCTAAAAGACTACTTAACACGATAAGAATAATCGATACAAACCAAGGTGTAATAATCGCAATGGTAAGTAAAATCAACATGATGCTGCCAAAAATCCAACTGCGGCGTTGTTGATGTTGCATTTGCAGGCGCATTTGTTGAATTTCACGCAATTGTTTGTCATGCCATGCAGACTGATTTTTTAATCCATTTAAACTGTCGATGATCAGGCTTGGTAAGTCTTGAGCACCGAGTAATAAATCAGGAATCTGTTGTCCGATTTCTTTGACATTTTTAACGGGGTTCATATTGGCTTTGACCCATTCCGTCAGAATCGGTTTTGCCAGTTTCCAAATATCAAGCTGAGGATAAAGGTCTGTGCCTAAACCTTCAACATGCACCAATGTCTTGAGGAGTAACATCAATTGCGGTGGAATTTCCAAGTGGAAACGACGCGCAATATCCATGACTTGAATCAAGATGCCTGCAAAATCCAGTTGATCCATCGGTTTTGAAACCATAGGACCGACTGTACGACGCATTTCACGAGCCAGTGTATCTTGATCTGTACCCGGTGGAATCCAACCTGCTTGATGCACGATTTGAATCAATTGCATGAAGTTGCTATTCATCACAGCAAGCAACATGCGTGCAACGGTCATTTGATCATGTTTAGACAATTCACCCATGATGGCACAATCCAGCGCGATAAAGCGTGGATTACTTGGGTTAATCGTTTCAACGAAAACATTCCCTGGATGCATATCTGCATGGAAAAAGTTGTCACGGAATACTTGGGTAAAGAAAATCGTCAGACCTTTTTCTGCGAGATCAGCACGATCCATACCTAAACGATCAAATGTTGCCGTATCAGAGATAGGAACACCCGTGATCCGTTCCGCTACCATCACATCTTTACTGTCCATATAAACTTCAGGCACATACATCATGCTTGAACCTGTAAAGTAATGGCGCATACGGCGGGTATTGTCTGCTTCTAAGCTCAAATCAAGTTCATTTAAAATGATTTGACGATAATCTTGGATGATCTCTGATAAATGTAAGGCACGTGCAGCTTCTACACGATTTTCTAACCAATCACCCAGCCATGCCAAGATTTCAAAATCTTGCAGAATCTGCCCCCGAATATCAGGGCGTGTGACTTTAACAACCACTTCACGACCATCATGCAAAGCCGCAGTATGAACTTGTGCAATAGATGCGGCAGCTAATGGTTGCTCATCGAAGCGTGAAAATAAGGTGCTGACATCTGCCTTAAGTGATTCTTGGATGCGTTGTTTAGCAAGTTGTGTATCGTAAGGTTTGACACGATCTTGTAATAATACCAACTGAGATAAGACTTCAGGTGGAATCAAATCTCGGCGTGTTGATAATAATTGACCCAGCTTAATTGCAAGTGGGCCCATTTCTTCCAAAGCTTCCTTGAGCTTCAGTGGATTTTTCTTTTCTCGACTCGACCAAGCAGCGGGGTGCATTTTAATAACATTTAATGCATGATGCGCTTTAACAGGAAGTTCTTCCGCAGGGAACAAGGTGTCAAGGCGATAATGTGCAGCAATACGCCAGAGTTCGTGTAACCGTTTAACATGCGGAATCATATAAAATCTTACCTAGTCTTGAGTGGTTTGCTTTTTTTGGTTGAATTGAGTTTGTAACTGTTGCAATTGAGCTTCGAGTCGATCTAATGATTGATTGAGTTGACGCGTTTCTCGATTGAGATCATCCATTTGCCAACGTGGAGCAAATAAACCGCTATCTTCTTTTAAGGTATCTTCAACAAAAAATAGATGACTTTGCAAAGAGCGTTTTAGCTGCTGAGGTGCAAGCTGAATTTTACCTAACTCATGTGCGAGTTGAGGGCCAATCCAAGGAGACAGATGCGCAGCGAGATCAGGTTCAGCTTGCTGCATAATTCGCTGAATATCTTGTAGTAAGTGATAATCGCCTTGCAGCGGAATATTACCAATTTGATCCATATCACTGAGTAATAATTTGACCAGTTCCACTACATTTTTAACATGTAATGTTGCGGTTGCATCTGTGATTTTCTGTTGAGGATCAAATGGACGCTGTTCAAAAATAGAGGGGCTTTGGCTTTGCCCTGTGACTGTTGGTTCTAAACGAACTTTATTTTCATCAAAAAACACATCAACTGAAAGTTGTGGACTGTCGATAACTACGCGTAACAGTTGACCTTGTAATTGATTGAGTTGAATGCGAGTAATCGCATCCAAGTCAATCACATGATGAATGAGTCGTTCAACCGCACCGAGTGCTAAAATCGACCACATTGCAAATTCCTTAACGTCAAAACTTTAAAGTTTGAATCCGCGGTGAACCGCAACGATACCACCTGTTAAGTTATGATAGTCACAGCTTTGGAAGCCTGCATTTTCCATCATGCCTTTTAAAGTACGTTGATCTGGGTGCATACGAATCGATTCAGCAAGATATTTATAACTTTCAGAGTCATTTGCAACGAGTTTACCCATGATCGGAAGTGCCGTGAATGAGTAAAGGTCATACAGTTTAGAGAATGGTTCAAACACTGGTTTTGAGAATTCGAGTACCAATAAACGACCACCTGGCTTCAGCACGCGATACATCGCTTGTAGTGCTGCATCTTTATCCGTCACGTTACGAAGACCAAAACTAATGGTCACTAAATCAAAACTATTGTCTGCAAATGGTTCTAATGTTTCTGCATTGGCAAGAACGAAATCAACGTTGGTGCAGCCCGCATCAATCAGGCGATCACGACCAACATTTAACATTGATTCATTAATGTCAGAAAGAACAACGTGTCCTTGTGGACCGACTTCACGGCTAAATACTTTGGCAAGGTCACCCGTACCGCCTGCAATATCAAGGACATGTTGCCCACGACGAACGCCAGACATGTTGATCGCAAAACGTTTCCAAAGGCGATGAATACCAAATGACATCAAATCATTCATGATGTCGTATTTATCATAAACTTTATCAAA
>NZ_DJLC01000010.1:4199-20382 GCF_002434875.1 Acinetobacter sp. UBA6526
CAAATCATTCATGATGTCGTATTTGCTTGCAACAGAGTGGAAAACTTCTGCAACTTTTTGGGCTTTATCATCACTGCTTACAGTTTGGTAGCCGAAGTGTGTGGTTTCACCAACATTACCTGTATTCGCACCGCGAGGTAGGTTGTATTTTGGAATCGCGCCTGTTGGTGTGGACGCAATATTTTGTTGTAAAGATTGTTGCTGACCTTGAGGTGTGCCTTGAGGAAGCGGCGCGCTTAGGAATGGGCTAACTTTGTCTGAACTTTGAGTTTGCTCAACTTCTTGGGTAGGCTGTTGGTTTTCGTTAGACATTGTGTTCTCCTAAACTTTTTGCTCTAGCGGCACGAATCAGCATGCATGATGACAGATTTTGTAATTTTTTACAGGGCTTAGCATATCATTGTTGTGAATAATATACAGAAAGTCACGATCTCAAAAGTATTTTCATTTTGGTTTTTTGAGTTCTTAAATAAAAATCCCTCTTAAGCGAAGAGGGATTTGAGTAACTGCGTTATGCACGAAAAGGATCAGGGTGTCCTGCATGTACTTTGTCGATAATTTCACGCTCTTTTTCGGTAAATGTGTTGATAAATACCGCGGCTGATTTCATCGGCTTCATTGCTGCAAAGCCTTCTTGGATGAATTCATACATTTGATCGAATTGATATTTATGTGCAATACCTTTACACATTTTAAAGGCGGCAAACATCATGGTTGAACGCATGTATTTATCAAGTGTTTGACCCAGTTCATCCAGTAAGTGAAGCTGTTCATAACGAGCCTCACCTTGATCAAGTTTCACAAGGGTTTGACGCATGATGTCATCAGTCAATGCCGTTTCTAATGGATAATCTTCCAAAAGTTGCATTGCAACTTGCTCATCCAGTTGAGTTGCGAGGACTGCAAGGCTGACAGACTTGGTACCCGTTTTAATTGCATTTTCAGGGAGTAAGCTTTCTGCTTTATGAGCATACTTTAATAGGCGTTCGATTTGCTGAGCCATAGCATCAAAATCAGGGCCGCCGTATAAACGATTGAGAAAATATTGCGCCATAAGTTGATTTTCTGGACGGGCAAAAAATTCTTCATGCGTTTGAGCAATACGCTCTTTCATCCATGCTTGTACTTCGTGCAGACGTTGGGCAATCGCTGGGTTTTGGTGATAGTTCAAAGATTGGTATTGTAATAAAAGTTGATCAAATGCAGCGAGTTTTGACATGTTTGAACTCAAAGAAAATAAAACCATAAAATCATAGGCTGCATAATAACGAAGAACCATGACAGCATAAACCGAAAATGTTTAACAATTGGTCACTGTTGTCATTCATTGATTTAACTCTACATAAACTGTACAAGGGTTCTCTAAAGCTCTAAATCGATTTCATTATACTTATTCTTAATAATTAGCCATTTAGAATTAAAGATGAGCGCACAACAACCAAAATTTGAAATACGAGATGAAGATGAACTGTCTTTAGAACTGATTGAAGCACAATACGCTTTAAAAGATAGTCGAGATAAGAAGAATGCCAAAAGTGTTCTGATTTTGGTCAGTGGCATTGAAATGGCGGGCAAGGGCGAGTCAGTCAAGCAATTGCGAGAATGGCTCGATCCGCGATATTTAAAAGTGAAGGCGGATGCTCCAACGCTGCTTTCATCGAACCAAGTATTTTGGCAGCCGTATACCCGATTTATTCCTGCCGAAGGGCAGATCGTGGTGATGTTTGGTAATTGGTACAGCGACCTACTTTCAACTGCGATGCATGTATCAAAACCTTTAAATGAAGAGTTGTTTGATGCCTATGTTGAGCAGATGAGAGCTTTTGAGCATGACTTACAACACAACAATGTGCATGTAATTAAAGTTTGGTTTGACTTGTCATGGAAATCATTACAGAAACGTTTAGATCAAATTGATGCTTCAGAACAGCATTGGCATAAATTACATGGTTTAGATTGGCGCAACAAAAAACAATACGATACCTTGGCGAGTTTAAGTCAAAAATTTACAGATGATTGGTTTGTGATTGATGGTGAGGATGAAAAAGTAAGAGATCAATGCTTTGCACAATATGTGTTGCAAACGTTGCGTGAGCTACCTGATCACCAAACCAAAATTACAGAAAAGTGGCAACAAGCTAAAGTTCCGAAAACCTTACTTGAACCTTCCAAAGACAGTTTAGATAAAGATGAATATAAGGAAGAGCTAAACAAACTAACCAAAAAAGTAGCTGATGCGTTGCGTTATGACGAACGTAAAGTGGTGGTGGCTTTTGAGGGAATGGATGCGGCTGGAAAGGGTGGTGCGATTAAGCGCATCGTAAAAAAACTCGATCCTCGTGAATATGAAATTCATAGTATTGCTGCACCTGAGCGTTATGAGTTACGTCGTCCTTATTTATGGCGCTTTTGGAGTAAGTTAAATGATAGTGGCAAGATCACAATTTTCGATCGTACATGGTATGGACGTGTTTTAGTTGAAAGAATTGAGGGCTTTGCTAGTGCTGTCGAATGGCAACGTGCTTATGACGAAATTAATCGTTTTGAACAAAGTGTTGTCGATAGCCAAACCGTACTTGTGAAAATTTGGCTCGCCATTAGTAAAGATGAGCAAGCAGCGCGTTTTAAAGCGCGTGAACAAACGCCACATAAACGCTTTAAAATTACTGAAGAAGATTGGCGCAACCGTGAAAAATGGGATGATTATTTAAATGCGGCTGCGGATATGTTCGAACGAACTGATACTGATTATGCGCCGTGGTATGTGATTGCGACTGATGATAAAAATAGTGCAAGGATCGAAGTGCTTAAGGCGATTTTAAAACAGTTGAAAGCGGATTAAGCTTTCAACTGAGCTGTAAACAAGGATAGTTCTTAAAATGATTAAGCCACAATGGTATTACGGCTTTTCTGCTGAATACGTTTTGCCAAGTTATAGCAATCTTGAATATGTGCTTCGGTAATTTTACGCATCATGAAATAACCAAGGCTTGCTGCCACAAGTTGACCACCGAGAGGAATAAACTTGGTCACTTGTTTGGTCGCAATCTTGGTAAAAAAACCATTAAACGATTTTTTCATCGCGGTACGTGCTACTACAAAACCTGAAAACTCAAAGCCACGTTTACGTAATTCATCCCAATGTACTTTCTTGGTTTCTGGGTCATAGACACTGATATGTTCAGGCGCTAAGCCAAAGCGAGCATTCACATAAGGAATGATCTGAGTCAGCATGCCTAAATCGACTACAACATCAAAAAATGGAATAGGGACAATTGCTGCACCTGCTGACCAATACGCACGCTTTTTTGTAAGCTCTAAACATTCTTCGCGGATTTGATCCAAGTTCAAGCTCGGATCAATTGAGTCAGGAATTTTTTCAATTTTCATAAAGTTATACCTAAAGTCTATCCCTCGATAGTACATTCAATCGTACTGAGTGGTGAATTTCAAAACAATTTTTTTATTTCCTTGTGTGTTTAACGTGACATAGTTCGATGAAGTTGTATAGTGATGATTGTGTACGGTTTCGTGCAACACAATGCTGATTTATTGACGAGGTTGTATTTACGCATGGGGATTCATGTTATTCAAAGTCAACGCCTTGATGTGTTATTGCAAGGTGTGATGGCATCAATTAATCAGCCGAGCAACTCGCCATTTCAAGTCTTTAAAACGCAGCATTTTATTGTACCGAGTCCCGCGCAGGAGCAATGGCTCACGCAGAAAATTGCTGAACAACAAGGCATGACTGCCAATTATCAATTTCATCAACGTATTCGCGGTTTTCAATGGTACGCTTATCAGCAAGTCTTAGAAAATAAAGAAAAAGTACGTAAAGCCAATATTCCTCGATTGATTTTAAAATGGCGCATTCATCAAGCCTTACAACCCTTTATTCAAGCAGATCAAATCAGTCTGGCTGAAGATCATCCTTTATATTCAATCGTACAGCGTATTTACGATAGTGCCGATCAATTAAAACAGGGTAGAGAGAAACAGCTAAAAAAACAAAGTATGTTGTATTGGGTGGCTGAGCAAGTTTCACAGCTATTTAACAACTACATGATTTATCGTGGGACTTGCCAACGTGCATGTGAGGGCGAGTGTACCTGTTCAGATAATTGGTTGTCGGCTTGGGGCAGAAACCAAGCCTTGAATATCGAACAACTCATCTCAACCACAGATCAACAAACCTCGGCATTTACCTTAGATCAAACAGAAAAGCTCGAGGCATGGCAACGTTGGCTGTGGCAAAACTATTTCCATGATGACTTTGTCGAGATGCAGAGTATTGATGCAGACTTTTGGCATATTCTCGATCAACCGCAGCAGCGTGAGCAGGCTTTAGCGCAACTGCCAAATCAGCTGATTGTATTTACCATTTTGGATTTGCCACCAAGCCAATTGCAGTTTTTACGCCGTTTGGGTCAATATTTAGATGTGGTGATTTTGCACTATAACCCATCTCAAGAGTATTGGGCGGATAGTGTCGATCCATTATGGAAACAACGCTACGATTTAGGGGTGAAAGAGCGTTTTATTGCCAAAAATCCCAAAGCAACGGATGAGGAAATCACGGCGTTTTTTGAACAGTTTAATTTAGAATTTAATGCTTTAAGTCGTGAATCACGCCATCCTTTGCTGACTCGCTTAGGGAAGCAAGCACGGGATCATTTCTCTTTATTGTCACAGCTTGCAGGAGGGGAAGAGGGTATCTGGGAAGATCTCTTTGTTGATTATTTTCCCGAAACACTACTTGGAAAAGTCCAGTCTGATATTTTCTATCTCGCTGAACCTCAAGCTGCGCAATATGAACTTGCCATTGATGATCAATCGATTCAATTGCATGTTTGCCATTCGAGTCTTAGACAACTTGAGGTACTTAAAGAGCAATTGGTCAATTGGCTGTCTCAGTCTGATGCAATACCGCGTCGTCCAAGTGATGTGTTGGTTTTAACGCCAAATCTCGCTGAGCTAGAACCATTGATTCGTAGTGTATTTCCTTCGATTGCCAATGATCAGGACGTTTTTTTACCTGTCAAAATTGCAGGTGTCGCCCAGCTTGATGCTTTGAATGCTTGGCGTGCTGTGCTTGGGCGTTTGCAATTAACGCAAGGTCGCTTTACTCAAGATGATTTCGCGGACTGGTTAAATTTATCTGCAACGCAACAGCGCTATGGTTTGGATTATAGCCAAGCGCAACGGATGTTGGACTTACTCAATGATGCGGGTTTTAAGCGTGGTTTGGATGCAGAGCATCTGCAACAAAGTTTGAGTGAAACCGATCAAGACTATCGTTATAGTTTTAAATTCGCCTTAGATCGTTTGGCGCTAGGTATTGCAGTACCTGCGCATGTGATGGTGCAACAGACGCTTAGTTATGCAATGGTTCAGTCTAGTGATTTTGAGCTGATTGGAATTTTGATTCAGATTTATCAAGATTTATCTGCAAGACGATATTGGCTGATGGCACATGAACACGGTCAGCGTTTGCCTGTTGAGGCATGGTTAAAACGATTGAAAGATGATGTGCAGGAGTTTGAGCAAGCGGAGATTGTCGCGTTAAAAGCTGTACGTGAAATCATCCAAAAACAAGAGCGTATGCTGACTTTGGCCAGTTATTATGAAGATGCTGAAACTGAGCTGCGCCAAATTTCATTGCCATTGCCTTATATCATTGAAGAAATCCAACGAACTTTAGAAAGTCAGTCTGCACAAGTCGAGCCAACAGGACAAATCACCTTTAGTCAGATCGGGCAAATCCGTCCAATTCCTTATCGTTTGATTGTGCTATTAAATTTAGATACAGGTAAGTTCCCAAATCGAGACAGCCATATTCCTTTTGACTTAATGGATGCATTGCGTCAGCAATTGGGTGATCGCTCTCGTTTAGAGGATGATCAAGGCGCATTTTTAGATGCAGTATTGTTAGCGCAGGAGCAATTGTGGCTGTTCTATAATGGTTTTGATATCAATGATGGTGAAGTGAGAGAGCCTTCAAGTGTGTTGCAAGGCTTTCGAGATCATTTGGCGTTGATTGTTAAATCCCCCTCAGCGCCCCTGAATGAAAGGGAAGAGAGTGGGGAAGTTCCCCTCTTTATCAAAGAGGGGTTAGGTGAGATTTGTCCACCTCAACTTTATCCTCTCTATCATGTGCACCGTTTGCAACCTTTTGATCCGCTCGGCTTTACGACGGATCGACCTGTACGTTTCCAAGATCAATGGTTTAAGGTTGCTTCACAGATTCAGAAGGCGAAAGGTGAACGACAGGCATGGGTGAATGCAGCTTATCCAGTTGAACAGAGTGAAATGACCATTTTGGAGTGTCAGCAATGGATTCAAGATGTGACCTTTCCAGCACGGCTATATTTAAAAACGTTAGGGGTGGAAAATTTAAGTGCCACTGAATTGGTCGATCAATCCGAGCCTTTGTTATTAGATGGTCTAGGCAAATATGCGATTCGACATTTTTTACAACTGCACGATGAAAAAGTGTCACCCAGCATCTTGCAAGATCAGTTGCCTGTCGGCAAGGTACAGCACAGTGCATGGCAGCAAAGCCGTTTAGAACAACAACGTTTAATGGAACGTTTACAGCAATATGCAGCCGCGCCAACGCAAACCACACAACGTATTTGGCGAGTTTCTAAACATTTGCAAATGAGTTGTATCACCCCCAAGCAAGATGTGCAGGATTGGGTCAGCTTAGATGCTTCTAGTGCGCGCGCCAAACGTTTGGCTAAAGTGTGGTTGGAATATTTGCTCTGGCTGGTTGTTTCGAATCAGGGCCAAGCCACTGAGAAACGCCGTATCGTGGTGTTCAGTAATCAAACGGTGATTTGTGAAGGCGTCAGTTCAACCCAAGCCAAAGATTATTTACAAGCATGGTTACAGCTTTGGCAAAATGGGCAACAACAACCCGTGGTTTTGCCAGCAGCATTATTATTAAAACCTTTGGAAAAAGCCAAACCTTATGAATGGATTGAGCAAGATGCTCGACAGATTTTGGATGAAAATAGTCAAAAACAAGTGTTAAAAGATTGGAATGACACGGGCGATTTTTCAGGTTTTGACATGACACAAAATGAAGCGTGTAAATTACATCGAGATTGGCAGTTTATTTTACAAGAACAAGATGCCACTGCTTTATTGAACTATGCTTGTGATCAGTATTCATTTGCCTTGTATCAACCGATTTTTGAATTTTTACGTGTGGAGTAAGGCATGAGCTCTCAATATCCAGTGTCTTATCAACCGATTTGTGATATTCAGTTTCAAGGGTTGCATTTGATTGAGGCATCGGCAGGAACAGGTAAAACCTATACTTTGTCCAGTTTGATGGTACGCATTTTTTTAGAAAAATATTTACCGAATCAGGTGATTGCAACCACATTTACGCGTGCTGCTGCTGCTGAGTTAAAAACGAGAATCCGACTACGTCTCGTTGAAACTTTAGATTATTTAGAACCTTTCCGAGATGTACTCGAGCGAGATATTCAAGTTCAGGCAGTACAAGAGTCTGACCCTTTGAAACAGCATGTGCTACAGCATTTTGCGCCACGGATTGCCTATGCCTGTGAGCGGCTCAAGTTGGTGATTGATCAACTCGATGAGTTATTTGTAGGGACACTGGATAGTTTTAGTCAAAAGTTATTGCGAGAGTTTGCTTTTGAAAGTGGCAAAATTGAAAGAGCGCAAATCACAGAAGATGCGAAAACTTACACACGACAATTGATTCATGATGTATTGCGTGAATGGATTCAAACGCAACCGCAGCAAGTGATTGATACACTTTATAGTGTCGGCAGTTTAAAAAGTGTTGATCATTTTGTGGGGATGGTGGAAAGCTCGCTGAACTTTAGTTCTGCGCAATTTAAATTACCTGATCTACCTGAAATTGAGCTAACTCAATTGCAAGCTTGGCAGCAGCAGGCGCAACACATTGATTTGAGTACTTTGTCTGATTATTTCTCATTGGATGGCGCATATTATTCACATATTAATGGGACCTCTTTCCGTAATCATGCCTTTCACAAACTCTTTGCAGAATCTTTACCATTACTATTAGATGCATTATCAAGTGTTGAAAATGTGCAGGTATTTGATGCGTATTTTGCCAACGCACGAGATGCGGTATTTAAGTTTTTAGATAAGCTTGAACAGCAAAAAATCTTTAAAAAATGTCCATCAGAAATTAGCGATACTTTTTATCAACATGCAACGGTATTGCAGATTCAGTCGTTATTTCAATCTGTGCTACAAATACAACAACAGTTTGAACAGTTGGATGTGTATTTAAAAGCTTATTTGTGCATTGAAGTGAAAAAGCGCTTGCCGCAAGTGTTACAGCAAAAAGGCGAAACCACCTTTGCCCAACAAATCAAAACTTTATCTGATGCTTTAAAAGGGGAGCAAGGACAACGTTTTGCAGTGTTTGTGCAAGCACGTTATCCCTTAATTTTGGTCGATGAATTTCAAGATACCAACCAAGATCAGGATGATATGCTTGCCGGTATTTGGCGACATCCACAGCGTTATCAGAAAGGCTGCATGATTATGGTCGGTGATCGTAAACAGGCGATTTATGGTTTCCGTGGTGGCGATATGCTGACCTTCCTGAATGCCTACCAAGATATTATGGCGAAGCAAGGGCATGAATATAAACTGATTCATAATCATCGTTCGGTCAAAGAGCTGGTGGAAGTGGTCGATGTCTTATTTCAGCGGCAGATGGATTTTGGTGAGCAGGTCATGTATGACCCGATTCAAGCAGGTTCACGACCTCATCCTGCTTTGATTGAACAACAGCAATCCAATCCAAAGCCTTTACGTTGGTTGCAGTTGCAAGAGGGGAATGAACAAGCCACCCAAGTTGCTTGGCAAATTCAGCACTTATTGAATCAAGCGCATTTAAAACAACTGTATTTAGAGGGTGATATACAAACAGCCATCGCTGAAGATGATATTGCGGTGTTGTCACGGAGTCATCGCCAACTGGATGAAGTGCAATATGTGTTGCAACGTATGGGGATTCGCGTCAATCGACCTGCTAAACGCAGTGTATTTGATTCCGCTATTGCGCAAGATGTGGGTGCATTACTCACTGCGTTGTTGCATCCTTATGATGAGGCGAAGTTGAAACGTGCTTTACTGAGTCGTCTGTTTGGCTTCGATCTCACACGATTGATAGCACTTGAACAAAGTCCTGAAGGGCTAAGTCACTATATTCAGCAGTTCGATGAGATTCGTGAAATTTGGCTCAATCAGGGATTTTTATCTGCATGGCAACGTTGTCTTAATCAGTTTGGTATTTGGCAGCAATTGGTTGCGACACAAAGCCGAGACAATGAGCGAGCCGTGGTGAATCTACGTCATCTCACTGATGTTTTGAGTCAACATAGTGAACATGTACAAGGCATTCAAAATCTTTATCATTGGTATTTAAAACAACTGCACTCACCGAGTGATCGTGATTGGGAACTGGAACATAAGCTTTCCAGTGATGCAGGTGTGCAACTGATGACGATCCATCAGTCCAAAGGTTTAGAGTTTAAAATTGTGTTTTTGTTAGGCGCAAATAAGCCTTATTCGGAACAACAAAAGACCCTAAATTTTTCCACCACAGATGTTCAAATGCCTGAAACAGGTCAAATACGAACGCAACGTGTTGTTGCTGTCGCGGATAAAAATTTTCTACAGCAAACTGAGATTGATCAGCATCAACAACGAGCTTTAGCAGAACAAAATCGCTTGTGGTATGTGGCTTTGACCCGCGCCAGTCATCGTGTTTATGCCGTATTTGAGCCTGAAAAAGGTGAGAAAAATAAGTTCTCAGGCCTCGCTTTTTGGAAAAATCAAGGTGAGCATTTTCAACATACCTATAGTGCCGATGAAGCTTTAATTTTAGAGCGACCTCTCGCAGTTCGAACACAGCAAGAGCAACAGCACATGATATTGAATGCTCAACCCTTACCAGAACAACGCTTTTATGCACGTGGCAAAACCAGTTTTAGTTATTTGGCACAGCATTTAAAACATAAGGTCAATCGGACTGATGTATTGGCAAATATGGATGCAACGGTTGAGCAGGCTGAAGATGAACTGGATATTTTCGCTGTACAAGAGATAGCCCAAACGGAATCAATCGCATGGATTAAGCAGCATTTCCCGAAAGGGACTCTAGCTGGTAATTTCCTACATGAAATCTTTGAACAAATTGATTTTCAACAACCTCAAACTTGGGGTGAGGAAATTCGTCGCCGTTTTAAAAATACCTATCAAAGTTTATGGACGGCCTTGTTGGAAACCTATCAGCAACATTTTCCAGATCAGCAAAATAGTGAACAACAGCTATATCAGTGGATTGCGGATTGGATCGCTGAAGTTGTACAGACACCATTGAATCAAGGTTTTTTGTTGCAGCAACTCAGTACAGGGCAATACCTATCCGAGTGCCCATTCTATTTGGCACTCTCCGATCGTGTTCTCGCAATGCAGCGGGTGCAAACGCTGTTTGAGGAATATGGAATCGAAATGCCTGAATTACTTGAGGCAAAGTCTGCGCGTTATCTCAATGGTTCAATTGACTTAGTTTATTTTGACGGGCAGCGTTATCACATTGCCGATTATAAAAGTAATTATCTAGGTGCATCTCAACTTGATTATCAATCAACACAGATTGCAGAAAGTATGTCGCTTTCGAGTTATTGGTTGCAGGCCGCTTTATATCTAGTGGCGTTGCATCGATATCTCAGCATTAAGTTGCAAGATTATAAGATTGAGCAACATTTGGGTGGCGCATCTTATCTCTATTTGCGTGGTATGAATGGTCAAGCTCAGCAAGGCTATTTTTACTGGAAACCTGAGGATGAGTTTATTCTGCGTTTAGACGCAATTCTTGGGTATTTCTCTGAAGATAAATCAGGAAAAGTGGTGTAGATAAAGTGTATGATTTTAAATTAAACAAAAGCTTATCTTGTGAATAAGTATGTTTATAACCTTGTGGACAAGCGTGTGGGTAAGTTTGAGGATAACTCTGTGGACAATAAAAGTAATGCTCAATCGGAGCAAATGACTTGGTTAAATATGTGGAGTCATTACCTCACACAAGCACCATTTACTCAATCTGCTCAACCAGAAACCGCAGCACAGATGTTGCAACAATTGGTTGAAGCGAGCCTGCAAGGTAATAGTTGTATTGATGTTGATTCAACACAGCTTGAAGCGCTGGGTGATTTGGCGATTTCTAGTGATATCGCAACAACCCAAGTTGCTCCATGCGTCTATGATCAGCAGGGCTTGGCATTATACCGATATTGGCAGCTAGAGCAACGCCTTGCTCATCAGATTTGTCGATTAAAGCGACAAATGGTGCCTCATATTGATGTTTCTATTTTTCAAACCTTACTCAGTGATCAACATCAACAAGCCGCTTTAACTATGGTCATGCAGCAATGGCTTAGTATTATTACGGGCGGGCCTGGGACTGGAAAAACCTATACGCTGGCAAGGATTATCACTGCGCTGAATCAAACGATTCCAGATATTCGAATTGCAATGGCAGCGCCGACAGGTAAAGCTGCACAGCGCATGCAAGAAGCACTGCAAAACTCATTCAATGATCCAAAGCTTTTACAATCAGGTCTGATCACGGATGAGCTTCGTCATCAAAATACGCAGACTTTGCATCGTTTATTAGGGATTGGGAATCGCCCCATACCATGTTTTAATCAAAAACAACCGTTGCCTTATGATGTGATCGTGGTTGATGAAGCTTCAATGCTCGATTTGAATCTAGCGACATTATTATTTGAAGCGGTTCCAGAACATTGTCGAATTATTTTATTGGGGGATGCCAATCAGTTAGCCTCTGTAGATGTGGGGTCTGTATTGGCAGATTTACAACACGTTGAGGCTTTGGCTGAAAACCGTGTGCAGCTGATGACCAGCCGTCGATTTTCAGGGGATGCCAAGATTGGACAATTTGCAAGATTTATCCAAGATCAGCAAGATTCGACTGAGCATCATGCGGTGTTGGAAAAACTCGAACGTGACATCCTCACGCCAACTGAACTCCAAGGCATCACATTAACGCTAGGGATGCCTGATCAGATTCAATTAGAATATTTACCTGAGCAGCTAGAGGGCGATGCTGAACAATATCAACAAAAGTTGATGTATGGTTTTCAGGGCTATGTAGATGCCTTAAAGGCGTATCTAAAAGCCGATGATACTGAACAAAACATGATGACGGTGATACAGGCATTTGATGATTATCGAATTCTCACTGCTGTTCGACATGGGCCGTTAGGGCTAGAGCAACTGAATCGTTATGCTGAACAATGGCTGAATCAGCAACTCAAACAAATCGCAGTTGGGGATTGGTATATTGGTCGTCCTGTGATGATGACGTATAACGACTATCAGTTAGGAATTTCAAATGGTGACATTGGGATTTGTTTTAAGCACAGAACGCAAGCTCAACAGTTTGAAGTTTTCTTTCCTAGTCTGAATAAATGGATTGCAGCACATCGTTTGCCTCGTCATATGCAAACGGCTTTTTCACTGACGATTCATAAATCACAAGGTTCAGAATTTACCCATACCGCAATTGTGTTAGATGCACATGCGGAGAAATTATTGAGCCAAGAATTAATTTACACCGCCATTACGCGTGCGAAAAAAGTGGTTACACTTTTGGCTGATCAAAAGGCGCTACAACAAGCGCTGACAATCCGCACTGTTCGACGCAGTGGTTTAGTGCAAAAGATCAATTTGGATAGATTGTAAACTTATTCTTTAAAATTCACTGTTTTGTAAGTAAAAGCTTACATGGATTCGAGATATTGTCGCTAGAGTGAGTCAGGTGTTTTTGAGATTATGTACACACAAAGAGCCTAGCAAGGAAAGTTAGGTAAATCGCAAAAATATAATAATAAAGTCAGTAGACAGCGAACTTACAGTGAAGTGAGTGATAAAAGAGGAAACTTACAGCCGCTAAGCCTTGTAGTTTTGGGAGAGACTACAGGGCTTTTTTATTTGTCATAAATTTTAATCACAACATGCTGATATTCATCGTATTAATTTTAACCATTTTAATCTGATTTCACTTTAAAAAATTGATCCATATTTCGACAAAGATTTACTGGTATTGATCTGCTATTCAGTGGAAATGTATCAGAATCTTCAAAAGTTATAAGGCTATTGTCAGACAGTTTTTTTTCATTATTAAGTTAAATGTTATACAGATCTGTACGTTTTTGCTTACAGAGAGATAAGAAAAATGCTATTTTTCTCCACAATTGATTCTGACAGAATAGCAACTATAGAGAGGGGAACAAGCTCTACAACAACATAAAGTAAAAAGATAATGATGTGTGAGAAGCATCCAGAGGGTTCGAGTGTTGTTAAATAAAAAGACAAAAAATAAAAATAAACTAAAATTATAACGATAAAAACTAAGCGCAAAAGCCCAAGCGAAAACTTGGGCTTTTTTGTGCGTGTTTGCAAATATGATTAAACTAAATCGGCTTCGGTACGGTCAGTTGCAAACAATGAACGACGTTGATTTTTTGGGATTTTTGGACAGTTGGTTGAGATCTGATATAGCGTTTTGGCTAAAGCAGGTAAATGTGTACCGACGACTGATTTTCCTGTCGTCAGCAGTGATACGCTGATATCACGCTCTGGATCTGCCCAACATAAAATATTCGAGAAACCAATATGACCAAATGCTTGCCCAGTCATTGGCCCGAATAAACCAACAGGATTACTCCCTAACATTGGGCCAAGTGCGTAGCGCATCGGTGCAAGGAGTGTGCGATCTAAGCTAATACCAGAGGTTGGCAGCGTAGAGCGGAACACAGTTTTGGCACTCATGATTTGCTTACCTTGATATTCACCACCACTGAGCAGCATTTCAAAGAAACGACCAACCTGATCAGCACTGGTATAAATGTTCCCTGCTGGGCAAATAGTATCCATAAAACGGTTGTCATTGGTCACATCAACTGCCAGTTGTAAACCACCACCGAGTACATGATTGAGATATTGATCTGTACCTAAACTTGGATGTACACCAGTTGCATAATTCATTGCAACATCTGCACGATATTCAGGTTTTAAACCATAGTTGAAATAATCCAATCCCATTGGTTTTTCAATTTGTTCTGCTAAAAACTCACGAACGCTTTGCCCTGTAACACGATGAACGATCTCACCTAAGATATATCCTGCTGTAATAGCATGGTAGGCAAGGTGAGTACCTGAGGGAGAAACGGGTTTAGCTGCACAAAGACGTTTTAAAATTTCATTTTGATCGAATAAAAGTTCAGGCGTGACTTCGCCTTCTATACGTGGAATGCCACCACGATGAGAGAGTAAATGGAAAATAGTGGCGCGACGTTTACCATTTACACCGTATTCAGGAATGTAATAGCTAATCGGATCAAGTAAATTCAGATCACCTCGTTCATCTAGCATATGAATCAACATCGCTGTAACCATTTTTGATGCTGAAAATAGGCATACAGGCGTGTCTGGCGTTGCAATTTTGGCATCAGATGCTAAGCCATCAGGAGAGTTTCCTTGTGCATAGCCAATACTGCGATTTAAAACGACTTGCCCCTGACGACGTAAACATAGTGTGATGAGTGGATAGTTTCCTGTTTTATATAAACATTCCACACTATTCCAAATTTTTTGAACTTGTCTTTCAGTCATCCCACCTAATGCTGCCGCAACTTCATCTTTTGAGCGAATCACTTGATTGAGGTCATGTGGTACATAACAGGTATTTGTTGATAAAATTTTCACGATTCCCTCGCAATATTTTTCGTTTTCTTTCGTATCTGTCATAAATTGAAAACAGACTCATGATAGTGTGCCTATTTTGTTCAATGCTGTCAGCTGCCGAATTGCCAGCAAACACAAAACATTTTTGCAATATAACGATAGATCACTTAAAATAGGCGACTTGCTGTAGTGATGCACGGCAGTCAGTTGACTTCAACTGATTATTATCATTTTTATTTTTTAAGCATCTCGGAGAAATCGAATGGCTTTAACTAACGCAGATCGCGCAGAGATCATCGCTAAATTTGCTCGTGCTGAAAACGACACTGGTTCACCAGAAGTACAAGTTGCTTTATTGACTGCTCAAATCAATGATTTACAAGGTCACTTTAAAGCTCACAAACACGACCACCACAGCCGTCGTGGTTTGATTCGTATGGTTAACCAACGTCGTAAATTACTTGACTACTTAAACGGTAAAGATCACGGTCGTTATGTTGCTTTGATCGGCGCATTAGGTTTACGTCGTTAATTCGATTTTACTTTGTTTTCGGTATTTCGCATGTTGCTATGCTTTATTGCTGAAAAGAGAGTCTCATCTAATTTACTTTAGATGACTTTAGAAGGGGCGCTTGTTCGCTCCTTCTTTGCGTTTAATATTTTTAAAATATTTGGTCTAGTGTGATGGCTTCTAAGCTTTGTCATTTATCTATATTGTTGTAGTCTGAATGCCAAACCTTAGGGGTCTCACTAGAATAACGTTTTAAAAGAAACTAGGAAAATACAATACATGTCAATGTTTAATATCGTTCGTAAAGAATTCCAATTTGGTCAACATCAAGTTGTTTTAGAAACGGGTCGCGTTGCACGTCAAGCAAATACAGTTTTAATCACAATGGGTGGTGTAACTGTTCTGGTTGCTGTTGTTGCACAACCAAAAGCAAAAGCGGGTCAAGACTTCTTCCCATTAACTGTTAACTATCAAGAAAAACAATATGCAGCGGGTCGTATCCCTGGTGGTTATGGCAAGCGTGAAGGTCGTGCATCTGAAGCTGAAACTTTAATTTCACGTTTGATCGACCGTCCGATCCGTCCATTATTCCCAGAAGGTTATTTCAACGAAATCCAAGTAACAGCAACCGTTGTTTCTTCTGACAAAACCATGGATGCTGACATTGCTGCAATGCTAGGTACATCTGCTGCATTGTCTATTGCAGGTACGCCTTTCCGTGGTCCAATTGGTGGCGCACGTGTTGGTTTGATCAATGGTGAATATGTTCTTAACCCAACGCTTGAACAACTTGCACAATCTGATCTTGACCTTGTCGTTGCCGGTACAGAATCAGCAGTACTTATGGTTGAGTCTGAAGCGAAAGAACTTTCAGAA
>NZ_DJLC01000010.1:20696-41920 GCF_002434875.1 Acinetobacter sp. UBA6526
TGAAGCGAAAGAACTTTCAGAAGACCAAATGTTAGGTGCTGTACTTTTCGGTCATGACGAAATGCAAATTGCTGTACAAGCAATCAAAGAGTTTGCTGCAGCTGTTGGTGCGAAAGAATCTGAGTGGGTTGCTCCAACACATAACGAAGAATTACGTGCAAAATTAAAAGAAGCTTTTGAAGCAAAAATTTCTGAAGCGTACACGATCGCAGTAAAACAAGATCGTTATGCAGCTTTAGATGCACTTTATACAGAAGCAAAAACTCAATTCGTTCCTGAAGAAGATGTTGATGGCATCGCAGACGAAGTTGATTTCTTATTCGAAGATCTTAAATACCGTACCGTACGTGACAACATTTTGTCTGGTAAGCCTCGTATCGATGGTCGTGATACTAAAACCGTTCGTGGTATTGACGTTCAAGTGGGTGTATTAGGTCGTGCTCATGGTTCAGCATTGTTTACACGTGGCGAAACACAAGCACTTGTAACTGCAACTTTAGGTAACACACGTGATGCCTTGATGGTTGATACCTTAGCGGGTACGAAAACTGATAACTTCATGTTGCATTATAACTTCCCTGCGTACTCAGTAGGTGAAACTGGTCGTGAATCAGGTCCTAAGCGTCGTGAAATCGGTCATGGTCGTTTAGCGCGTCGTGGTGTTCAAGCGGTTCTTCCACCAGTTGATCGTTTCCCTTACGTACTTCGTATTGTATCTGATATTACTGAATCAAATGGTTCATCTTCTATGGCGTCTGTTTGTGGTGCATCTCTTGCGCTTATGGATGCAGGTGTTCCACTTAAAGCACCAGTTGCTGGTATTGCAATGGGTCTAGTAAAAGAAGGCGAACGTTTTGCAGTTCTTTCTGATATCTTAGGTGACGAAGACCATCTTGGTGATATGGACTTTAAAGTAGCAGGTTCTGCAAACGGTATTACTGCACTTCAAATGGATATCAAGATCGAAGGTATTACTGAAGAGATCATGGAAGTTGCATTAAACCAAGCATTTGCTGGTCGTATGCACATCTTAAATGAAATGAACAAAGTCATTTCACGTGCTCGTGCTGAAATCAGTGCTCACGCGCCAACATTCGAAGTAATCAACATCAATCCAGACAAGATCCGCGATGTAATTGGTAAAGGCGGTGCAACAATCCGTCAAATTACAGAAGAGACTAAAGCTGCGATTGACATCGAAGACAACGGTACAGTTCGCGTATTTGGTGAAACTAAAGCAGCGGCTAAAGCTGCAATTGCAAAAATCCAAGCGATTACTGCTGAAGTTGAGCCAGGAACGATTTATGCAGGTAAAGTAATTCGTATCGTCGAGTTCGGTGCATTTGTAAATATCCTACCGGGTACTGATGGCTTACTTCACATTTCGCAAATCTCAAATGAGCGTATTGCCAACGTGACTGACGTATTAAAAGAAGGTCAAGAAGTAAAAGTACAAGTTGCGGATGTCGACAACCGTGGTCGTATCAAATTAACAATGAAAGACATCGAACAAGCTTAATCGTTTCGATATACAAAAAGCCCGCCTTGCGCATCGCCAAAGCAATTGCTTTGGCTTGCTCAGGGCTTTTTTTATGGCATTATTATTTTAATTAAAATATTGAATATTATCGTTATGCAGCTTTATTATTTTTATCGTCATAACAGTGAAAACACAATTTTTATTAGTGCAGAACAACAAACAGAGCATAGCCTTGAGTTTCTTTGGGTTGATAGTTTAAGGCAAGATCTTGTCAATCATACTGAGACTTGGCAGCAGAATATTTATGAACATACAGGTTTGACGTTAAATGAATTCCATATGCGTGATCTACTCAATATTGAACATCCATGCGCATTTGATACGGTAGAAGAATATGATCTATTGGTTTTTAGGAAACTGATCAGTCCTGATGACCAAATCTATGAAAATGATAATTCAGTAGAGTCGCATGAAAGTGTTTTTGGTTTAGCGACGACACCGATGAGTTTTGTACTCAGTCAAAATATTTTAATTAGTCTCAGAGAGCAAGGTAACAGAGCAGTCGAAAATTATATTCAACGAATCCAAACGATTATGGAGCGTCCGACAGCTGAGCAAAACAAACCAAGAAAGTTACCGAATACGCCCGCTGATCTGTGCCTACGGTTATTAAATAGCATGATTGATGGTTATTTGAATTTACGCACGCCATTGACGCGACGTGTTGAACATTGGCAACAACAATTATTGCAAGGAAATCGTCGTTTTAAACAATGGCATCAATTATTCCATGAGGATATGGCATTCCAACAAATTGAAAATTTATGCGAAGAGCAAATTGAAACCTTACAAGAGTTTCGGGATGAGTTGGTTGATAATTATCATCATGTCGTGGGTGAGCATAAGCACAAATCCCAAGACATTTTATTGGTACGTTTAAATGATTTAATGAGTCATGTGGAGCGTGTGCAAAAACATACTTTACGGCTGAGAAATGCGATTCAGTCTGCTATAGATTTACACTTTTCTGCCATCGCCAATCAAACCAATGAGAATATGCGTATTTTGGCGATTATTACCGCTGTCTTTGCTCCGCTAACTTTACTCACGGGTATTTATGGAATGAACTTTGAGTTTATTCCTGGATTAAAATCACCTGTTGGGTTTTGGATTATGTTGGCTGTGATGCTTCTGAGTACGGTGTTATTGCTTTACTATTTTTATCAGCAACATCTGGTTGGACGAGGAGAGCGTAGTGTGATTGATCTGCTAGCGCAACAACATAAGCAGCGTAATTTAAACCTACTTTGGTTTTTAGATTATGAACCGATCAAGCAAACCTTAAAAGAAGTGGAGAAAATGACTAAGTTGAAATAGATATCACTTAGTCATTGATATGAGTTTAATGAAAATGCTTCAGTTGTTTACGGAGCTGCTGTACTTCATCAATTAAATCCAACATCACCGCGACAGCAGATAAACTCGCATCAAAGTCACGTTGTAAACGATAGGCACGTCTTGCGCGACTGACATCTTCACCAATGAATTGATAATTTTGTGGATCAACTTTGATCTGCAAAATATCATAATCAATTAACTTCAACACCCAGTCAGTACTTTGACCGCAAGCTTCTGCGAAGTGCTCAAGATCAAGTGCCAATTGTTCATCAATGATTTCAACTTGGCAGTGACCGTCATATTGAATTTCTTTGTATTGAATGGTTGTCATGATCTTACTCCTTATGAGGCACGTGGTCTAAATGAAGCAAAGGCATTGGCAAATTGTTGATAAGCTTGTTGCTCTTGTTCACTGTGCGCTGGCGGTAGAACAATATTAATAATCAGATAGAGGTGGCCAGCTGTTTTATTCGGAATCCCTTTATCTTTTAAACGTAATTGTTGTCCATTTTTGGCATTTTTCGGTAAATTTACTTTTAAATGCCCAGCAGGTGTATTTACTTCAATACTTTGTCCTAGTCCTGCTTCCCACGGACTTACATCAATGGTTTGATAAACATCAGCGCCTTCTACACGGATGCGATCGGTATCCTTATATTGGATTTCAATATAGAGATCACCATTTTCACCGCCGTTGATTCCACTTTGACCTTGTCCATTTAAGCGGATTTGCTGACCTTCTTTCATTCCTTTTGGAATTTTAACTTCTAAAGTTTTACGCTGGACTTCAGGTTCACCATATACATTATAGGTTGGGATTTGTAAGGTGATTTGTTGAGTTGAACCATGATAGGCGATGTCTAAATCAACCTGAATACTGGCATGTTGGTCTTCACCCTTGTAACTACGTTGCTGGCGTTGAGAACGTTGTTGACCGCCACCAAAGCCAGAACCAAAACGGCCAAATAAATCTTCAAATCCACTGAAATCAGCACCATCACCAGAACTTTGGCGATAGAACTGAGAACCATCAAATCCGCCTCCGCCTTGGTTGAATCCTCCTGCGCCTTGTCCAAAGCCACTAAAACCTTGTGGATGATCCAGCATTTGATCATATTCAGCCTTTTTAGTGGCATCGCTTAGCGTGTCATAGGCAACATTAATCGCTTGCATTTTTGCTTCAGCATCGGCTTCTTTACTCACGTCTGGATGATATTTACGGGCCAGTTTCCGATACGATTTTTTAATTTCATCTGCTGAGGCATCTCTGGAAACACCTAGCTCTTCATAATAATTTTTTGCCATGATATTTAATTAAGATAATTATGTGTTTCCTTCATTATGAAACGAATCCGAGCAATTTCAATAGCTACGATTGTATAAGACTTGTTGTTTAGCGATGTTGATTGTTGGCGTATTGGCTAAACCAAATACTTACTAAAACCAGTATGATTCCGATGATCTGTAATGTTGTAAGCGACTGGTCTAAGAACCACCAACCGAGTAAAACTGCTGTGAATGGGCTAAGCAGTGAGAGTGAGGAAATCACATTGGCATTTAAAAATTGAAGACCTCTAAACCATAGACTATAACTAAATGCAGCTCCCATGAGACTAAGCCATGTTAATCCTAGGAGATTAAGGGAAGAAGGCATAGGAATGGGCTGATCAAATAACCAAATCAGCGGTAATAGCAGTAGGCCACCCGCAGTAAGTTGCCATGCGCTAAGGGTTAAGGCTGAAACGGGTGCTTGCCATTTCTGAGTTAAAATTATACCGAGTGCCATAGAGGTCGCCCCTGCAAGACCTGCAACAATACCGATTGGGTCAAGTATGGTGTCTGCTGTAAGAACGAGCAGTGAAACACCACTCATTCCGATTAGTGCAGCAAAAATAGCCAAAGGTCGAATTTTGCTGGAGAGCAAAACAGCCGAGAGCATAATAATGATCAAAGGTTGTGATGACAGCACAGTACCTGCGACACCACCAGGCAAACGATAGGTAGCAACAAATAACAAGCTAAGAAAAAGTGTGATATTCAAAGCACCGAGAATAAATGTATATAACCACCAACGACCTGTTGGAAGCTGCCGAGTCAGTAGTAGGAGCAACAATCCCGCAGGCAAAGCACGCAACATAGCAACGACCATCGGTGAGAAGTTAGCTAAAGTCACTGTCGTAACAATATAGGTACTGCCCCATATCAATGGGGCAATTGCTGTGATTAAAAGATTGGCATGATGCGTTTTCATAGGATATCTAACACCTCACTGATTGGGCGGCGTGGTTTTTGCGGCCAATTACCATCTACTGAGCGTCCGACTGGGAGCATCAGTACTGGAATTTCATCTGCTCCAAGTGAAAATAGGTTGCTGACTGCTTGGTGATCAAATCCAATCATAGGGCCTGAACTCCAGCCCATCGCTTCTGCTGCATACATCAGCGTTGCTGTTCCTAAAGTTGCTGAACGTATTGCTTCATCTCTTGCAGTTTCAGGATGACTGTAAAGTGCTTGGGCATTCTCTTGCCAATCATTTGCCATGGTTTTAGGCATGAGGCCCGTTTCTAGAAATGGCTCTAAGCGTTTAGATAGATGCTCCGCATTCGGAAGCTGACCACAAATGATAAATGTGACAGCTGCATCCATGACTTTTCTTTGCCCATAACTCAAGGTAAATAGTTGTTGTTTGAGCGTTGTACTTTGAACTGCGATGAAACGCCAATTTTGTAGGTTAAATGCGGTCGGTGCTCGAGTCGCCAATCGAACAAGTTGTTCAATTTCTTGCTGCGATAAGGTGTGGTCTGGGTCAAAGCGGTTGATAGAAACACGTTGTTCAATGAGTTGGAGAGCTTGCTGCATAGTGATTTACTCAATTCAAAAGAATAAAAAAAGTATAGGTACTTGCTCATTAGTGAACAATTGGATAGTTTTGAAATTCACTATTTACTCATTGGAAATAATAGAGTGGATCGATATACATTATTTCAAGTGTTTCGGCAGGTTGCGGAACAGGGAAGTTTTGCAGCAGCAGGTCGTCAGTTAGGCCTATCCGCTCCAACAATTAGTAAAAGCGTGGCCGAGTTAGAAGCGCATTTGGGTGTTCGTTTAATTCATCGAACGACGCGTCGCATGTCTTTAACGGAGGAAGGTAAAATCTATCTAGAACACTTAGTTCGTGGGCTTGATGCTTTGATTGAAGCTGAAGAGATGATTTTTAATGCCAAAGCATCACCGCATGGCGTGCTTAAAGTCAGCGCACCTATGACCACGACCTTAATTTATCTTTCTGAAGCCATTCCTGATTTTTTATCTGCTTATCCTGACTTAAAGCTTGAGATGCATTTGGATGATCGGCGAGTTGATCTCGTACAGGAGGGTTTTGATCTTGCAATTCGAGGTTATGGTCAGTTGGATGACTCTCGTTTGGTTGCAAGAAAGCTGACGGTTATGCCATTGGTGTTATGTGCGACACCCAATTTTTTTGAAATACACGGTACACCGCAAACGCCTATGGAGTTACGGGATTTGGAACACATCCGTTTTCCCTATGGACACCAAGCCGATGTATGGACATTTCGTAAAAATGAGCAAATTGAAGAGGTTGTAGTGAAAGCGCGTTATTCTGTGACCTCCAGTTTAGCGGTTCGAGATGCGTTAAGGGCGGGGTTTGGGGTCAGTTTAATTCCACGGCCGTATGTACAACAGGATTTACAGACTGGCGTTTTGCAGGAGGTATTACAGGACTGGTCAACAACGGAGGTCACACAATATGCAATTTATCCATCAAGACAACACTTAGCACCCAAGATCCGTGTGTTTATAGATTTTTTAGTTGAACAATTTAAAAAGATGGATAATTTATAATGCCATTGCATGTATTATTTTTAATATTGATAAAGGATTGAAGCGATGGAGAAAGCAAAATGTACTTTCTCCACCATAATTGATTAACTCAGATGTTCACCAAATAAACCTAATGCTTCTTCAGCAGTGAATTCATAACGGGTATTACAGAACTGACAATCCATTTGAATTGGATTTTGCGCTTCTAAAGTTTCATGTACTGCATCGACACCAATTTGGATCAAGGCATTGGCGCAACGCTCTTTAGAACAAGTACAGCCAAACTTTAATTGTTCAATCTCTGGGAGACGAACTTCTTCTTCATTGTAGAGACGATACAGAATTTCATTCGCTGAAAGATCAGTCAGTTCTTCTGGTTTCAGTGTTTCAGTCAGCATGGTCAAACGCGGCCATAGATCTTCATCAACAAGCTTTTGCTCTTCTTCATCATTACGAGGTAATAGCTGAATCAGTAAACCACCTGAACGTTGAGCATTGGTTGCCAATACAATACGAGTCGGGATTTGTGCAGACAAATCATAATATTGCATCAAACAACCCGCCAATGTTGGTTGGTCAAGTGGTACGATCCCTTGATAGCGTTCGCCGTGTTCAGGTTCAATATTGATGAACAGCACAGGATTTGAAAGTGCAGCAAGTACAGTTCTGCTATCGCTACCCTCTAAAAACCGTGGATCTTCTTCATAATCAGCAAGTGCACGAACTTCACCGAGATGATTACACTCAGCCATTGCCCACTTGAATGTGCCATTTGCCTGAATTTGTAAGCTAATTCGGCCACGAATTTTAAGCGTACTTGCGAGTAATGCGGTTGCGCTGAGCATTTCACCTAACAGGCTTTGTACCGCAGGCATATAGTCTCGTTGTGCAAGAATAGTTTGTAGTGTTTCTTCTAAATGAACCACTTCACCGCGAACAGGGCAGTCTTCGATATAAAAGCGTTGGCGTAAATCAGACATATTTTTCTCCAATACCCCGTATAGGGAAAACAAAGCAACGCTTTGCTTTGAAAAGCTCTTTCAGCTTTATAATAAGGTGAATGGTTATGCAGTCAATAATGGTGTCTGTTTAGCAAAACTCAAGTTGTTTCATTGGATGAATTTGCATCACTTTGTTTGTTTTGGTTACTGTTCAAACGATCCTGAGACAAAGTTTTTGTATTTTCAAACAAATACTCAAGTTCAGCGATTGCATTTGGATAAGTCTCAACCGAATCATCATCTTGATGTGATCCATGTTGCTGCTCCAGTAACCTTTGATCTTCTACGCGGAAACATTCGATTTGCGTATGTGCATCAGTTGCAGATAAGCCGGTTTCAATTAAAGCTTGTGCTGCCATTTCAAGTGATGATGCATAAGTTTCACGCCATACGTGTTGAATACCTAAGCTATCTAATAGATGAGCATGATGGCGATCGCGTGCTCGTACAAAAAGATTCAGATCAGGGTAGTTAAGACGTAAATGTCTTGCCAGATTCATGCAATCTTCGACATCATCGATTGCTAAAATCAGAAGTTTACAATATTCAATTCCAGCTGCGCGTAAGTTCTCAACTTGAGTGACATCAGCATCTAAAAAATAATGCCCATATTGCTCAATAAATTCGGCATCAGGTTGGTTACTGTCAATGACGCTAAATTTTAGACCTTGAGCATGCAGCGCCCGCCCGATCACTTGCCCAAATCGACCAAAGCCAACAATGACTATAGGATGCTGAGGAACTTCTGCTGCTGTGATAGGTGCTTTTTTCTGAATGGTGGGTAATATTTTGCTATGCATGAGCCAGTAAAGGAGTGGCGTTAGCAACATAGAGCCTACCACGATTAAGAACATAGGTTGTAGCAGATCTTTGGAGAGAAGCTGCTCATCTTCTGCAAGTTTGAACAAAATGAGTGAAAGTTCACCACACTGTGCCAAAGCGACGGCAACAAGCAGACTGTTCTCTATTCGGCGATGTTGATAATAATGAATTGTACCAATGATGAGTGCTTTGACCAAAACCAGAACAAGGATTGCAACGAAGATAAAAATAGGCGATTGATATAGCGGAACCAATGAAATACTTAAACCAATCGCAAGAAAAAATAAGCCAATGGCAATGTCTTTAAAGGGTTCAATAACCCTTGCAACTTCGGCTTTAAACTCAGTTTCAGCCAAAAGTAATCCCGCAAGAAATGTACCAATCAACACATGGATATTTAAAACCCCCATGAGCAGAATCACCGACAAAACCACAAATAAGCCGAGTGCAGGAATCAATTCAATGCTTTTACGACGAACTAAATAACGAAATGCAGGACGAACAATGTAGCGACTGGCGAGAAATAAGCCCGAGATTGTGGCAATAATTGCTGCAAAATAAGCGATTCCATGACGTGTTGAGGCTGTGTCTTCAAGCAGAGGAAACAGAGCGATCAAAACCACGGTCACAAATATTTGAAATTGTAGCGAAGCTAACGATGCCTGCCCAAAGGATGTATTGAGTTGTTGCTTTTGCTGTAATAATTGTTGGACGATATTGGTGGAGGCAAATGTCAACATACATCCAATCAGAATACTGCTGAATAAATCATGAGTGAGCGCAAAACTTATACTGCTGAATAGGACGGATAAAACAGCAAGTGCTAAACCGCTATTTTTAATGATACTACGACGCTCTATCCATAGTTTTTGTGGACGAAAAGCAAAGCCAGCAAAAAACATCAACATGATCATTCCAAGATACATGATTGGCTGAATAAGCTGTTGGTCGTCGATGAACCCTAATCCTTGAGAACCAAGCAACAGCCCTGCAATTAGATAACCTAAAACGGTGGTTGAGCTATAGCGTTTTGCGAGCGGAACAAGAATTAAAGTCGCAATCAGTAAAAAAATGATTTGTAGCAGTAAAGACATTTATTGCCTCAAATTTTTATGTTTTTAAATAGAGAATTTAACTAAACTCTTGTGGATCAACGTCAATCGATAGCCTGAGCTGATGCTGACGAGGTAAATGTACCACTTGTTGCCACCATTGACGCAAATAAAAATGCAGTTTTGCTCGATCGGCAGATAAAATCACCATATGCGCACGATAACGTCCTGCTTTACGCTCCATTGGTGCAGGGATAGGGCCCCAAATATCGACAATTTCAGCGGCCATTGTTCTAAGTTGTTGTGCTGCTTCACTCAAGAATTGTTGGCTATATTCTCGATTTTTTGATTCGACTCGCACCAATGCTGCATATCGATAAGGCGGCAGCATGGCAATTTTACGTTCAGCCAGCATTTGCTTTGCCACAGTTCGATAATCATGCTCAATCAATGTATTCAGCATCGGGTGATCTGGACGTAAGCTTTGTAGATAAACATTACCTTTATGTTCTCCACGACCTGCACGCCCCGCGACTTGGACAATTAACTGTGCTGTACGTTCAGGTGCGCGAGGGTCAACACTCAGTAAACCTGCATCAATATCTAAAATCGCAACTAAAGTGACATGTGGAAAATGATGCCCTTTCGCTAGCATTTGTGTGCCCAATAAAATACTCGGCTTATTTTGTTGGATACGATCGTAAATCTTCTGCCAACTGCCGACCCGACTGGTGCTGTCTCGATCCACACGAATCACATCATGATGTGGAAACAGCTCCTGTAAATGTTCTTCCAGTTTTGCTGTGCCTGCACCGATACTTTTTAAGGTTTGTTTTTGGCATTCAGGGCAATGATCAGGTAGGCGATGAATCGTACCGCAATGATGGCAATGCAAATAATGATAAGGCTGAGAATGCAATGTAAAATGTGCATCACAATGTGGACAGTTTGCTTGCCAACCACAACTTTCACACATCAAGATCGGCGCATAGCCACGTCGATTTAAAAAAATCAGCACTTGTTCTTTTTTTTCTAGCGTCAGTTTGATTTGATCAATCAAGTTTTGGCTGATGCCGTGCTGCTTTTTTGCGATTTTTAAATCAATCACATGCATTTTGGGTAATACCGCAATACCTGCACGCTGATTCAGCTCAAGCAAATGTAATTTGCCTGATTCTACGAGATGGTAGCTATCTAAGCTTGGGGTTGCTGAACCTAAAATCACAGGGCAACCTTGTAAATGTCCTCGATATAATGCGACATCTCGTGTGTGATAGCGGAAGCCCTCTTGCTGTTTAAAGGAGAGGTCATGTTCCTCATCCAAAATAATCAAGCCAAGATTTGGCATCGGTGTATAAATTGCGGAACGTGTACCGATCACAATCGATGCTTTGCCGGTCTGTGCATGTTGCCATGCTTGTAATCGTTTCGAGTCATTTAACCCTGAATGGAGTAAGGCCACATCACAATGAAATCGTGATTTAAATCGAGCAACAGTTTGTGGCGTCAAGCCGATTTCAGGAACGAGTACGAGAACTTGCTTGCCTTGTTTTAGTACCTCATGCATAACTTGTAAGTAGACTTCAGTTTTACCACTTCCCGTCAAACCATCGAGTAAAAACGCTTGATAATGATGCTGTGCTTTCACGATCTGTTGGATCGCTTTTTTCTGATCTTCATTTGGTGTCAACGGCATTTGCGCCAGTTGCACAGGCATCGGCGTAAAATCATGTGGTTCTAAACGACATTCAACCAGTTGCTTCTTTTCTAATGCTTTTAATGTAGCAGTTTCGACACCACTCAGGTTAAGTACATTCTCGGTTGTACCATGTGGGTGTAATTTTAAGACTTGATAAGCATCATATTGTTTTTGAGAGCGTTTCAATAAAGCATTCGGGTCATCGTGGGGCAGGATTTGCCATTGATGAAATAAAATATCCAGCGCGCGACCTTGCCTCAGTAAACTGGGTAAGGCACTTTGCATGACTTCGCCAATTGGAAATTGATAATACTGTGCAGACCATGTCAATAAAGTTAAAACTTGTTGGTCTAAGATGGCTTCCTTGTCAAGTAATTCAGTGATGGCTTTTAACTTGAACTGTCCTGTAAAAGCTTCGTTAGGATCGACCTTTTCGGTAATGATGCCAACTAGATTTTGTCTTCCGAAAGAGATTGCTACACGCGCGCCGATTTGCGCTTGGGCATATTGCTCCGCGTTGACTGTATAGTCAAAGGTGTCATAGACATATACGGGTATTGCAACTCGAATACGGTAGAGCGTCGCGTTAGAATTTTCGGTAGGCATATAGGCTTCATTCATGTTTAAAATCGCATGACTTCATGTCATAGAATTATGCTAAAGTGCTGCTGGTTATGTCGATGAATTTCTTGTGGAACTCTCGTTCCTCATCCGCAATACGGATACAACGGTAACAACAACTATTTTGGGACAATTAGAACAGAACCATGCCTGCTTATCAATTTACTGCATTAGATGCTTCTGGAAAGCAACATAAAGGCGTACTCGAAGGGGATTCTGCACGCCAGATTCGCCAACAGTTGCGTGACAAAGAATGGACACCCATTTCAGTTGACGCCGTTGAGCAAAAAGATAAGCAACAACAACGGGCTTGGTTTAGAAAGAGTTTTAGTGCCTATGATCTTGCTTTAATGACTCGTCAGCTTTCAGTGCTTGTCGCAGCAGGTATTCCACTGGAAGAAGCACTCAGAGCAGTGAGCAAGCAAAGTGAAAAATCCCATGTTCAAAATCTTCTCATTGCTGTGCGCTCGAAGGTACTGGAAGGTCATTCACTGGCACAAAGTATGCAACAGTCAGGTCGCTTCCCTGAGCTGTATATTGCAACGGTGGCAGCAGGGGAACGTTCGGGACATTTGGATCTAATTCTAGACCAACTTTCTGACTATACTGAAAACCGTTTTGCCATGCAGAAGAAGATCCAAGGTGCAATGATCTATCCGATTATCTTAATGCTCATGTCATTTGGAATTGTGATGGGATTAATGACTTATGTTGTCCCTGAGATCGTCAAAACTTTTGAACAAAGCAAGGAAGCATTGCCATGGATCACTGTGGTTTTAATGAAAGCAAGTGCATTCATTCGGCAGGCATGGATTGCGATGCTGATTCTTGCTGTGGTTGCGATGATTGTATTTACGCGATTTTTGAGAACAACAGCAGGACATTACGCATTTGACCGATTAACACTCAAATTGCCACTATTTGGTAAACTTTCGCGTGGTATAAACGCTGCACGTTTTGCTAGTACGCTCTCTATTTTGACGCGTTCAGGTGTTCCTTTAGTTGAAGCATTACGAATCGGTGCAGAGGTAAGTAATAACTGGGTAATTCGGGATTCCATCGAAGTTGCCATGGAGCGTGTAACAGAAGGTGGTAATTTGGCAACACAGTTAGAACGTTGCGGTTATTTCCCCCCAATGATGGTACAAATGATTCGAAGCGGTGAGGCATCGGGTGAGCTAGATCGGATGCTAGACCGAGCATCGACGATGCAAGATCGCGAAGTCACAGCTTTTATTTCGACATTGTTGGCGTTGCTAGAACCTTTGATGCTGATTTTTATGGCTGCGATTGTGTTGGTGATTGTGATTGCGGTAATGTTGCCAATTATTAATATGAACAA
This sequence comes from Acinetobacter sp. UBA6526, assembly GCF_002434875.1. Taxonomy (NCBI): domain Bacteria; kingdom Pseudomonadati; phylum Pseudomonadota; class Gammaproteobacteria; order Moraxellales; family Moraxellaceae; genus Acinetobacter; species Acinetobacter sp. UBA6526. Next base: position 33,955 of record NZ_DJLC01000010.1, read on the forward strand.
TATGATCTAGGAAATTTGATGTTTGAGATGAAAATGAAGAATTCAATCAATGAACAGCATGCTGAGAATAATCTTAATCCTGCCACTCGAAGCATAGCTTCTCGACTTGCGGTATCTTGCCACTCGAAGCATAGCTTCTCATCTTGCGCTGATGATCCTCGCACTCACAACACAGTTGCTCGTCTTGCGACCCGACCGAGCAATACTCGGGTCTCAGGATTCACCCTAATCGAGGTGATGGTGGTGATTGTGATTTTAGGCGTTTTAGCTGCACTGATCGTACCGAATGTAATGGGACGTGGTGAAAAAGCAAAAGTAGATACCACAAGCATTACTTTAAAAGGTGTTGCTGGCGCATTAGATCAATATAAATTAGATAATGGACGTTACCCATCGATGCAAGATGGTGGTTTGGATGCATTGGTCAATCAACCTGCTTCTGCAAAGAATTGGTTACCGGGTGGTTATGTCAAAGGTGGTTATCCTAAAGATAGTTGGGAAAATGATTTACAGTATGTTATCCCAGGTCGAGATGGGCGCTCATTTGATTTATATTCTTTTGGCGCTGATGGTAAAGAAGGCGGCGAAGGGAATGACGCTGATATTTATTATCAACCCTAATATTTGATTAAAACAATCACTTCATTTTTAATTAAATAAATTGAGAGTGAAGTGATAATGTTTCTTGATTCGATAAATGTGTTTAAGGCCTTAAAAAATATATATTTATTATAATAATTGATATGTGGGATTTATAATAAGAATTATTCCCATATTTAATAGTTACAAGAAACAGATAATAAGAAGAAAAATAGACTTTTTCTTTATATCAAAGCTTTGCATAATAAATTCAGACCATTTAAATCAGGTATGGGGGAGTCGGATGAAAGCATTTTTTGTGTTGAATGAACTGAATCAGTTTCATTGGGCAATGCTCAAATCTGTCGCCCTTATTTTCAGTTTATTACCAATGAGTCAAGCTGCATTAAGTTTATGGCAAGCGGCTGAAGGCAGTAGTCAGATTATGATAGGGTTCTTCGCGTTGACGATGTTAAGTGCATGGTTTGTACTTTGTTTCTTGAGTGCTTTAAAAACAAGTGTTTGGCATAACGAGGAAATGATCTCAAAATATGAGCAAATATTATTTAAAGCCTATGGTTATGTACCAATGCTGTTTTTATCAAGTTTAGTGGCTTATTTGTCAGTTCAATTATCACTTGCTTTATAGTCTAAACAACAAAAAATTTTCATTCATCAAAAAAGAGCGTTTTATTTAAAAAACGCTCTTTTTATTTTATCGACGAGATTTGAATGAAATATCTACTTTCTTCGGGCGATAAATCCAACCCATCATCAGTAATAACAGTGAGAAGATTAAAATCGGATAATCACTGAGTCGGTTGTAAAGTGTTTGCCCTTGTATAGCAGGTAATTCACCGCGTAACACAAACTCTTCATCCATCGGTGCTTGTTTGACGATATGACCATTCTGATCAATAAATGCAGTCACACCTGTATTGGTGGCACGAATAAACCAGCGACCATTCTCTTTCGCACGCATTTGTACCATCTGTAGATGCTGCCAAGGTCCAGCTGTTCCTGTAAACCAAGCATCATTGGATACGGTAATTAAGAAATCACTATCTGATGCATTACGACGAGTTAAATTAGGATAAGCAACTTCATAGCAAATCGCGGCTGCCAAGGCGTGTCCTTTAACCATTAACGTTTTTTGATTGGCTTCACCGCGTGAAAAACCACTCATACTCACGTCATTTTGCATTGCTGGAAGCACCCATTTCAGTAAACCTGACAATGGAATGTACTCACCAAATGGAACTAAGCGTTGCTTTTTATATAAACCATAGGAATCACTGCCTGATGCCATGATACTGTTGTAATACAGTGGTTCGCCAACTTGTTGCGATTTTGCCATATCCCAATAGGGAATACCTGTCACCCAAGCCGTATCTGATTTTTTCGCTTGAACATCCATTGCTTTTAAAAACTCTGGAATATCAGTTTGGAAGAGTGGAATAGACGATTCTGGCCATACAATCAGATCACGTCCCCATTCAGCTCGACTCAATCCGGCATAAATCTCTAAAGTCTTAACTTGATATTCCGTTAACCATTTAAGGTCTTGAGGAATATTGCCCTGAATTAACGAAACACTCAGTGGTTTTGCTGCTTTGGGCTGCACGAATTGAATAAATCCAGATCCCCAAGCACCTAAAACTAGTAGAGCAGAGGGAATAGCCCAGAAGAAACGTTTATTTAAGATTTCAACTAAAGCACATGCAAGTACGATCACAACGAAGGAAACTGCATACACCCCAAATAAAGGTGCATAGCCATCGAGTAATCGCTCAGTAAATGCATAACCTGCAAATAACCAAGGGAAACCAGTAAATACCCATGTCTTCGCCCATTCAAAGAGTACCCAAAGTGGCGCAAAGGTCAAAGGTGTTTCTGGAAAGAACCGACGATAGAGCCATGTTTGAAACGCTGTAAATAAGCCCATTGCTGTTGCCATAAAGACAATCATCAAAATGCTTAAGAACGCATTGGTATCACCGTAGGTATGAATGGAGGTATAGAGCCAAAACGCGCCGACAAACCATAAACCAAAGCCATAAGCCCAACCTAAAACAAGGGCTTGTCTAGGCCCTCGCTGGCGTAAAACCGCATACAATAATGCTGGTGATAAAATCGCAAGCCACCAAAAATAATAAGGTGCGAGCGCCAAGCTAAAGATTGCACCCGAAATGAGTGCAATCAAAAGTGGAAAAATAAAAGGGAGCTGTTTTTGTGATTGGGATGGATTTAACAGCTTTTCAAAATAGCTTCTCATTGACGTACAGCTCGAATCAGATGAATAGTGCGTGCATCTGCTTCGATAATGGTGAATTGCCAATCGCCAAGTTCAATCGTTTGTCCTTGTAGATCGCTGACGAGACCAATTTCTTGTAAAAGCAGACCGCCCATAGTTTCAACTTCATCGTCAGAAAAATCTGCATCTAAAATAGTGTTGAAATGTTCGATTGGTGTAAGTGCTTGAACAATCCACGTATTTGCAGTCGTTGGGTCATTGTCTGGAACAATATAGAGCGCTTCTTCATCTGCAATATCATGTTCATCCTCGATTTCACCGACGATTTCTTCAAGAATATCTTCGAGTGTGACTAAACCAGAGGTTGACCCATATTCATCAATGACGATTGCGATATGTGTTTGCGTATTTTTAAGCATACGCAACACTTGATCCGAACGCGCACTCTCGGGTACGAAAACAGGTTGGCGCATCAATGCACGAATATCAACATTGACATTACGTTCAGTGAGAAATGGTAAAAGGTCTTTTGCTAGTAGAATACCAACCACGTTGTCACTTTGATCAGCCGAAAACACAGGGAAGCGTGAATGTGCTGATTCAATTAAGACATCTAAAATATCAAAGAGTTGATCATCCTCTTGTAAGCTAATAATTGCTGTACGCGGGGTCATCACTTCTCGAATTTTTGTTGCTGGTAGATCTAGAACACCCTCAAGCATAGCAACAGTATCTGGCTCTAAAAAGCGACGCGAATTTTGAACTAACTTGAGTAATTCATCGCGGGTTTCAGGTGCGGTACCTAACCATTTTCTTAAGCCACGCATACCCCACGACGGACTGGATTCCTCGACCATGATCTTTCCTAAAGACTCTCTATATCAATTAGATGATTTTCATCATACCGAAGATAAAGCGGATATGCATCAATAAAACGATGCAAAAAACGTACAGTTTTTCAAAATATTGTTGGTGATTTTTATATAGTCACTTTATGTTAAAATATGAAAATTAGAATATTTGAGTTTAATGATGTCTGAAGCAGCAAAAGTTCCTAGTGTTCAGCTAAATACCAGAGGTTTACGTTGTCCTGAGCCTGTTATGATGTTGCATCAAGCAATCCGAAAAGCCAAAGCGGGTGACATTGTGGAAGTATTGGCAACTGACCCTTCTACATCTTGGGATATTCCAAAATTTTGTATGCATTTAGGGCATGAGCTTTTGCTCAAAGAAGAGAGCCTTGATGAAAATAGCAATACTGAATATCGTTATTTGGTGCAAAAAGGCTAATTCTCTTTTTTAATATTACTTACCTCCCGTATTGGGAGGTATATGCAAAATCATATTACAAACAGTAGTTATTTTTTACCATGAAACTTTTCAATCCAGTGATTTAACCAATAATCCACACTCACATAACGACCACCACCTAACACAATTAACGCAAGTAACATCACAAAATAGGTTGCTGCAAACTCAATTCCATTATTTAAAATAACAAATGAGCCATTCGATGTGAGCCAGTCATAATTGCCATAAGTCATTAAAATCTCTCTTGCTTTCTCTAATTTTTCAGCGGACGCCATCACTTGCATATTGGCAAAAGGTGCTTGTGGATCGGCAATCGCTTGCCAACCATTCGGTAGGTGTACAGTAAATATCGCGACGAGCATTGTGATCATCAACGGAATACTGATCCACCGAGTTGCCAAACCCAGTGCTAATAAAATGGCACCACCCAGCTCAGCAGACGTTGCTAGTGTTGCCATCAGTGTTGGAAAGGGTAACCCTAAGCCCCAATCGGGATTGCCAAACCATTCAACTGTATCTGCAAAATGAGCAAGCTTGTTAGAACCTGCCATCCAAAACACTGGGATAAGAAACAACCTCAACGAAAGTGCTGCAATTCCGTCGAAATGTTTTAAATGCGAACAAAAATTCTGATAGCGTAACAATAAAGGATAAATAAATTTATTCATGAGGATTTCACACCGACTCGTATTGAATAGTCATTAGTCGGTTGAGGATTTAGTTTCTTACAAGAAAAAAATTATTTTTTAACTGTAATAAATTGAGTGGTCGCTCGTCTAATAACATGTACCTAAGTACAAAACTCCAAATTGATTTAAAAGGAACTTCAAAATGAATAAGTTAAATTCGATGACATCAGTCGCTGCTTTAGTTGCACTGTCTATGGTTGGTGCAACAACACATGTCTCTGCGGCTTCAACGACAACTGAAACCCATGTGACCAAAGCTGCTGATGGTAAATGTGGTGAAGCAAAATGTGGTGCAAATAAAGCCAAACAACAGCATAAAACAACTGAAGCAAAATGTGGCGCTAACAAAAAAGCGGCTGATGCGAAATGTGGTGCTGACAAAAAAATGGCTGATGCGAAATGCGGCGCAGATAAAAAAATGGCTGATGCAAAATGCGGCGCACACTAATCAATTAAATGATCGGTGATGACAACAACTTTATAACGTTGTTGTCATCATTGAAAAGGAATGCAAATGGTTGCTTTCAATGGTGCTGGACTGGGTTTAAGACGTGATTTTATTGATACGTTTTTACAAGCAGACCAACATCCTGATTTTATAGAAGTTGCACCTGAGAACTGGATGGGTTTTGGTGGGCGACATGCAAAGTTATTGGCGCAATGTTTGGAAAAGTCGCCATTAGTTTGTCATGGGCTTTCCTTATCTATCGGTGGGCCGCATCCACTTAATCTTGAGTTTGTGCACCAAGTACGAGATTTTTTAAAACAACATCAGGTACTGACTTATTCGGAACATTTGAGTTATACCAATGATGGTGGTTATTTATATGATCTATTGCCGATTCCGATGACGGAAGAAGCCGTGGACTATGTGGTTGAACGGGTCTTGCGTGTACAAGATATTTTAGGTCAACGTTTAGTTCTGGAGAATGTTTCAACGTATCTCATGCCGAATGCAGAAATGAGCGAAAGTGATTTTGTTCATGAAGTGATTACACGCGCAGACTGTGAATTATTGCTTGATGTAAATAATGTCTATGTGAATAGTAAGAACCATCAAACAGATGCATATGCTTTTATTGATGCGATGCCGAAAGATCGGATTCGATATCTACATATTGCTGGTCATGAACAAGTGAGCGATGATTTGTTGATTGATACGCATGGGGAAAATGTCTGTGATCCTGTGTGGGAATTGTTGGCATATACCTACCAAACTGGTGGTGTAAAGCCGACCTTGTTAGAACGTGATTTTAATATTCCGACGTGGCAGCAACTTCAGCATGAGCTAGATATAATCAAGGACTTACAACATCAATTTAGCTATCCACAATCACTTCATACCAATACCTTAAATACCTCAAGTGAGGTAAAAGCATGAAGATGAATAAAAGTCCTCTGCAGCAAACTCAGCAGGCATTTTGTGCATGGGTTCGTGACCCTCGATCAGATCTTCCAGCAGAATTTGCAACAGAGCGAATGCAGGTTTATCGAACCTTATTGTTCAATAATGTCAGTTCATTTATTAACTTGGTGTATCCGATTGCCCGAACGCTATTATCTGAGACGAAATGGCAGGCTTTGCTGCAAGATTTCTTTCAAAATGCTCAAAATCAATCACCATTTTATAATGATATTTCACTGCAATTCAGAGAATATCTTGATGAGCAACAACATCCAATCTTACAAGAATATCCGTGGTTAGCGGAGTTATTACAATTTGAATGGCTGGAACTCTATTTAGATACGGTTGAAATCGAAGAGAAAACTTTCTCATCAGCGTCAGCTTGGCAATTGAACACACACATTTGGATTTTGGTTTATCAATATCCAGTTTATCTTTGGACAATTGAACACCAAGACTTTGAGTATTCACCGAGCGCAGTGATGGTTTGGCGAAATCATCATCATCAGGTTTGTGTTGAACCATTATCTCCATTATTCGCTTATTTGATTGAACAACTCAATCAGAGAGCCTTGACTAAACCAGAGCTTAAGCAGTTGATAGACACGACGTTGCCAGACTTATCTGCACCAGAAGTAGAGCAACAACTGAAGCTATTATCTGAACGATTAACTGAGTTAGATTTATTGTATATCCCAGAACAATAGAATGAGGTCAGGAGATGGCTCAGGCTGCTACAAACAATGACGAGTTCACTCAACAACTACAAAATCCTGTTTTTTTGCATGATCTAAGGCAGCAAATGATGAAGTTTGCAGTATTGCAGCTTTCTTCATTTCATCAAGCGGAAGACGTGGTGCAAGAGGCTTTAGTGAGTGCTTTGCAGCATGTTGAATCATTTTCAGGGCGTGCAGCATTTAAAACGTGGGTGTTTGCGATTCTGAAAAATAAGATCGTTGATTCGATTCGACAAAAAACACGTCTGGTTAGCATGAGTGAGCTATTTCATGATGATGACAGCGAGTTAAGCGTGGATGCGCTGTTTGATGCTGCTGGACATTGGCAAAAATCAGAGATGCCAAAAGCATGGCAAAATCCTGAAGAAATGATGGAGCAACAAGATTTTTGGATGATTTTCGATGCTTGTTTGAATCATTTACCTGCAAAGTATGCACAAGTTTTTATGTTGCGGGAAATGATAGAACTCAGCTCTGATGAAATATGTGAAAAGCTGGAACTTACGGTTTCTAATCTCAATGTTTTAATGTATCGCAGCCGAGCACGATTACGTGAGTGTTTGGAAAATAAATGGTTACTTCAGGAGGATTGCTCATGTTGACCTGTCGACAAGCAACGCAGTTACTTTCTGAACAACAAGATCGACAACTGTTGTTGAAAGAACAGAGTGGTTTACAATTTCATTTGATGATGTGTCGTTCATGTCGACGTTTTGGTAAGCAAATGAAAACGCTGAGTGTATTGTCTAAAGCATATAAGCGATTTGATGAAGAGCAGAAAGACTAAAATAAAAAGCCTCAATGAATTGAGGCTTTTTATTTGATTATGTGGCAGGCATTCGGCATTACCACATGATCTAAAAATTACATGTTAGGGTATGAGAAGCGACTAAAGCTTCGCAAGAACTATCCGAATATTACATATTCGGATAGTTAGGACCACCACCGCCTTCAGGCGTTACCCAAGTGATATTTTGTGACGGATCTTTAA